>JAGAMQ010000059.1 GCA_017624645.1 Oscillospiraceae bacterium | reverse complement strand
CATGGCATCGATGTTGTCCATCCAGTACTCGTCCACCACCCGGAGCATCACCACCCGTTCCAGCTCACGCATGACAGGTTCACCCATCAGCTGCTCCTTCTTTTCGTAGATGGCGGCGGCTTTGTCATAAATAGCATCGGCAAGAACCTCTGCCGTGAGCTTTTCTTCCGGGAGCTGCAGGCTGCCCTTGGGGAAATAGATTCCCTCAAAGCGGCTTATGGCAGCGGCGAGGGTATTTTCCTCTGCCACACCCCCGGATTCAGACAGCACATCCTGCACGGTGGAATCCACCACCTGCCGGAGCATGGACAGCATATTCTCCCGCAGATCCTCACCGGAGAGGACCTTCTGCCGCTGGGCATAGATCACCTCACGCTGGGTGTTCATCACGTTATCGTATTCCAGCACACTCTTTCTTGCCCGGAAGTTGCGGCTTTCCACACTCTTCTGAGCATTTTCCACAGCACCCGACAGGATCTTGGCATCGATGGGGGTATCCTCGTCAATGCCCAAAGAATCCATCATCATGCTCACTCTCTGGGAGGAGAACAGCCGCATCAGATCGTCCTCAAGGCTCAGATAGAACCGGCTCTCACCGGGATCGCCCTGACGGCCGGAACGGCCCCGAAGCTGGTTGTCGATCCGACGGGACTCATGGCGCTCGGTGCCGATGATAAACAGACCCCCTGCAGCGCGCACTGCCGCCGCCTCGTCGGCAGTTTCTGTCCGGTACTTCTGCAAAAGCTGGGTGTACTGCTGCCGCACCTGCAAAATCTCCGGGTCATCGGTTTCGGAGAAGGCGTTTGCCTGTGCCAGCAGCTCTTCCGAAAGCCCCTGCTTACGCAGCTGCTCCATTGCCATGAACTCTGCGTTGCCGCCCAGCATGATATCCGTGCCGCGGCCTGCCATGTTGGTGGCAATGGTCACCGCGCCGGGAGCGCCTGCCTGAGCAATGATCTGTGCTTCCTGCTCATGGTACTTGGCGTTGAGCACATGGTGGGGGATCCCCTGCTTTT
Source organism: Oscillospiraceae bacterium (assembly GCA_017624645.1). Lineage (GTDB taxonomy): Bacteria > Bacillota > Clostridia > Oscillospirales > Oscillospiraceae > Faecousia. The sequence goes on along the minus strand of JAGAMQ010000059.1, from coordinate 8,263 downwards.
TCAGCAGCTTGCTGAGGATCTCACTCTTTTCAATGGACACAGTACCCACCAGCACCGGCTGTCCCTTGGCGTGACACGCCATCACCTGTGCGATAATGGCGCGGAACTTTCCCGCCTCGGTCTTGAACACCGTATCCGGATGGTCGACCCGTGCCACGGGACGGTTGGTGGGGATCTCCACCACATCCAGGGAGTAAATGGCTCCAAATTCCTCTTCCTCGGTAAGTGCCGTACCGGTCATACCGGACAGCTTGTTATAAAGACGGAAGAAATTTTGGAAGGTAATGGTGGCAAGGGTCTTGCTTTCTCCGGCAACGGTGACCCGCTCCTTGGCTTCGATGGCCTGATGCAGGCCCTCATTGTAGCGTCTGCCGTACATCAGTCGGCCGGTGAACTCGTCCACAATGATGATCTGTCCGTCCTTGACCACATAATCGATGTCCCTCTTCATAAGACCCCGGGCCTTCATTGCCTGATTGATGTGGTGGGACACCGTGGCGTTTTCCGGATCGGCAAGGTTTTCAATGCCGAAGAACTTTTCCGCCTTTTCAATACCCGAAGCCGTCAGGGTCACAGACCGGTCCTTTTCGTCCACGATATAGTCGCAGTCCAGTCCGTCCAGCTCCTCCTTGCTCTCGGTCTTGGCAAACACCTGTCTGCGCAGACGGGAAACAAAGCTGTCCGCCATCTCATAAAGCTGGGAGGATTCCTCGCCCTTGCCGGAGATGATCAGAGGGGTTCTGGCTTCGTCGATGAGGATGGAGTCCACCTCGTCCACGATGGCAAAGGCATGTCCCCTCTGGACAAGGTCCTCCTTATACAGCGCCATATTGTCCCGGAGGTAGTCAAAGCCCAGTTCGTTGTTGGTACAGTAGGTAATGTCGGCGGCATAGGCGGTGCGCCGCTGCTCCGGAGTCATGCCCGGGATCACCAGACCCACGGTAAGACCCAGAAAACGGTGGACCTTGCCCATCCACTCTGCGTCACGCTTGGCAAGATAATCGTTGACGGTGACCACATGGACACCCAAACCGGTAAGGGCATTGAGATAACAGGGCATAATAGCCACAAGGGTCTTGCCTTCACCGGTCTTCATTTCCGCGATACGGCCCTGGTGCAGCACGATGCCGCCCAGCAGCTGCACCGGATAGGGACGCATGCCCAGCACACGGCTGGCAGCCTCCCGCACCGTGGCAAAGGCCTCGGGCAGAATTTCGTCCAGGGTCTGACCCTGGGCAAGCCGTGCCTGAAACTGGGTAGTCTTGTTCCGCAGCTGCACATCCGTCAGTGCCTTATATTCCTCCTCCAGAGAAAGGATCTGATCCAGCAGCGGCTGGATGCGCTTGATCTCCCGGGAAGAGCGGGTCCCAAACAGTTTTGCAAACAATCCCATAAGTATATACCCCTCATTTTTGTCATAGCTACGCCCATTGTATCACAGATAAATGAAAAATAATAGACATTTTTGTGAATTCTCCACCCGAATTTGGCGTTTTTCACAGGTGGGATTTGGTTCTTGTTTTCGCGACATTCCTTTGGTATAATAAATAATACTATAGACAAATTTCCTGTTTTCCCCAAAAAACACAAGGAGAACCACAATTTATGCGAAAAGAATTGCTGCTGAATCAAAACTGGCAATTTACCGGGCCGGACCGTTCCGTGGTCCCGGTGGATCTGCCCCACACATGGAACGCCGCCGACGGGCAGGACGGAGGCAACGACTACTGGCGGGGCACCTGCACCTACGAGAAAGACTTCCCCTGTCCGGAATTTCACCGGGACACCCAGAGGATCTATCTGGAATTCCGGGGTGTCAACGCCTCCGCCCGGGTGGTGCTGAACGGACAGGAGATCATGACCCACCACGGGGGCTATTCCACCTTCCGGAAAGACATCACCCCCTTTCTGCAGGCAGAAAACCACCTGCTGGTGGAGGCGGACAACTCCGCAAACGACCGGGTCTATCCCCAAAAGGCAGATTTTACCTTTTACGGCGGTATCTACCGGGATGTGGTCCTGCACATCGTCAGCAAGGACCATTTTGATATGGACTATTTCGGCGGCACCGGTGTTGCGGTGACCCCCACCGTAGAGGGCTGCGACGGAAAGGTCCGGGTGCAAAGCTGGCACAACGCCGAGTGCGGCGAAGTATCCGTGACCCTTTTGGATGCCGACGGACAGACTGTGGCACAGGGTACCGGCACCGACGTTACCCTGACCCTTCCCCATGTGCATTTGTGGGACGGCCTTGCCGACCCCTATCTGTATACCTGCCGGGCAGAGCTTCTGGTGGCAGGACAAGAGGTGGATACGGTACAGACCCACTTCGGTGTCAGATCCTTCCGGATGGACCCCAAGGAGGGCTTCTTCCTCAACGGTCGCAGCTATCCTCTCCACGGCGTTTCCCGGCATCAGGACCGCAAGGGTATCGGCAACGCCCTGAACCGCGGGCACCACGATGAAGATATGGCGCTGATTCTGGAGCTGGGTGCCAACACCCTTCGCCTTGCCCATTATCAGCACGACCAGTATTTCTACGATCTGTGCGACAAACACGGTCTCATCGTATGGGCGGAGATCCCCTACATCTCCGAGCATCTGCCCAAGGGTCGGGAAAACACCGTCAGCCAAATGAAAGAGCTGATCGTTCAGAACTACAATCACCCCAGCATCGTCACATGGGGTCTTTCCAACGAGATCACCATTTCCACCAAGGACAACAAGGATATGCTGGACAACCACCGCATGCTCAATGACCTTGTCCACCGGATGGATCCCACCCGTCCCACCAGCCTAGCCTGCTATGCGGTGTGCGGCCCATTTAATAAGGTGGCGCACCTTTCCGATGTGGTCAGCTGGAATTTGTACCTTGGCTGGTATGTTCCGGGACTGTTCCTCAACAATTTGTGGATCGATTTCTTCCATTGGGTTTACCCCAACCGGTGTCTCGGCTTCTCCGAGTACGGCTGCGAGGGCATGCCCAACCTTCACTCCAGCCATCCCCGCCGGGGGGACCACACCGAGGAGTATCAGGCGATCTACCATGAGTATATGCTCCGGTGCTTTGAAAAGCGGCCCTTTATGTGGGCAAACCATGTGTGGAATATGTTTGATTTTGCTGCCGACGCCCGGAATCAGGGCGGCGAGCCGGGTATGAACCACAAGGGCCTTGTGACCTTTGACCGGCAGGTGAAGAAGGACAGCTTCTACCTGTATAAGTGCCACTGGAATCCGGAGCCTATGGTGCATATCTGCAGCAAGCGATTCCGCTACCGCCCGGAGAAATATACCACCGTCAAGGTCTATTCCAACTGCGAAGCTGTTACCCTTCTGGTAGACGGCAAAAAACTTGCCACCCAGTCCGGTAAAAAGGTCTATACCTTCCGGGTCCCTCTGGGAACTGATACCCGGGTGGAAGCCGTGGCAGGAAGCTGCCGGGATAAAGCGGTGTTCCACTTCACCCCCAGCCCGGTGAAAGCCTACAAGCTGAACAAGAAGACTGCCGGCGGCGGCAACTGGACCACCGAGTAATAAAAATCCGAAAGGAAGGATCTCTATGGAAAACAACGGCATGAACCGTGCCAAATTCTATCAGCTGGCCCTGTTCCCCATGAATAACGGCGCCACCAATGTGTATTTCGTCCTGATCTTAAGCTATATTGCCACCTTTGGCAATAAGGTGCTGGGATTGGGTATGGTGTTCGCCTCCTTCATGGTCACGGGCATGCGTGTTTTTGATGCCATCACCGACCCCATCATCGGTGCCATCATGGACAAGACCGACGGCAAATTCGGCAAATTCCGCCCCTTTATGGTGCTGGGCAATGTGGTGATGGCGGTATCCGTCATCGCCCTGTACATTCTGACCCCATTGGTCCCGGCAAACCTGCTGTGGCTGCGCTACACCTTGTTTATCGTCCTGTACGCGGTGTGGGTGCTGGGCTACACCTTCCAGACCTCTGTGACCCGGTCTGCCCAGCCAGTGCTGACCAACGACCCCCGGCAGAGACCTCTGTTCACCATCTTTAACACCATCGCCTCCCTTGCAGGCATGGGTGCCATGCAGTTTGTGGGTCCCATCCTGGCCGGGGACGGCTTTGCCGGTGACTACAACGCCACTTGGTTTTCCATTATGACTCCCATCGGCATCGCCATATCCGCTTTACTGACGGTTTTGGCAGTCATCGGCATTTGGGAAAAGGATCAGACCAAGTATTTCGGTCTGGGGGGCAAACAGGAGCAGGTAAAAATTTCGGAGTATCTGACCATTGTGAAAAACAACAAGCCCCTGCAGCGGCTGATGATCGCCGGAGGCGGCTGCAAGCTGGCCCTGGCCATTGCCACCAACACCACGGTGCTGATCATGCTCTACTCCTGCATGATGGGTAACTACGACAACCTGTACCTGCCCATGATGATCGTTGGCTACGCGTTCTCTGCCCCCTTCTTCCTGCTGACAGTGCGCACCTCCCAAAAGCACGGACAGAAAAAATCCCTTATGACCTATGTAGCGGTGGCGCTGATCTGCTACATCGGTGTGCTTGTTATGCTGCTTTTGTGGAAGCAGGGCGATCCTGCATGGAATCTCAGCGTGTACACCGGCAAGCTCCTGGGGGAAGGCTTCCAAATCAACATCAATCTGTACACGGTCCTGTTTGTGCTGTTCTTCGGCATCGGCTACGGTGCTTACTACTCCACCGCGGACATGCCCATTCCCATGGTGGCAGACTGTGCCGACTATGAAACCTACCGCTCCGGCAAGTTCATCCCCGGAATCATGGGAACCCTGTTCAGCCTTGTGGACAAGCTGGTTTCCAGCCTGTCTGCCACGGTGGTATCCATTGCACTGCTGTTTATCGGGGTTTTCGACCTGCCCACAAAAACCACGCCCTACGCCCCGGGCATGAACTGGGTGGTCATTGCCCTGTTCTGCATCGTGCCTATGGCTGCCTGGCTCATAACCCTCATTGCCATGAGAGGCTACCAGCTGGACGGCAAGCGGATCAAAACCATTCAGGCGGTGAACGCTGCCCGGAAACAGGCCATTGCCGATGGCATGTCCCAGGAAGAAGCTATGAAAACCATCACCGACGAAACAGTGACCCCCTGACTCTTCCCAACAGCAAAGCTCCCCCGGCTTGCGCCGGGGGAGCTTTGCGCAGCTTCAAACCCCAATTTATCCACCAGCTTAACTAAGGCTCCCTCTGATGAGGGAGCTGTCAGCGTAGCTGACTGAGGGAGAGAGAACGTTCCGATTGCATCCCAAATTGCAATATTAACTACCCCTCAGACGAAAATCAAAGATTTTCGCCAGCTCCCCTGACAAGGGGAGCCTTTGGCTGGTGCGGGATTGTAAACTGCTGGATAAATTGGAACTTTCAGCGCAGAGAAAAGAGGTTGCCTCATGGAGGCAACCCCTTTTTTCTTGGGTGATTTACTTTTCTGCGGTTTCCTTCTTCTTGCCGCCCAGCAGCAGGAAGGTAACTGCCGCAGCACTGACGATCATCATAGCCACGAACAGCATAGGCTGACTGTTGTCGCCGGTGTTGGGGGTCGCATTGGGTTTGGTGGGAACGGTGGGTGCCGGGGGAACCACAGGCTCCGGCGTCATCTCCACTGTGACGGCCACCGCCTTGGTGGTGTAGGTATTGCCGCCTTCCTTCAGAACCGCCTGGTTCTCCACCTTTACCGCATCCTCCACAACCTTGGCCCGGAAGCTGACGGTGATGTCCTTGCCGGGATCCAGCTTTACATTCCATGTCAGGATGCCGTCGGCATAGACACCGCCATGGTCGGCAGAGCCTTCCTCATAGGCAAGATACTTGGACAGTGCATCCGTGATCTGTACCTCCACCGGTACGCTGTCGAAGTTCTTGTAGGAGATCTTGTAGGTGAGGATGTCGCCCTCTTTCACTTCCTTGCCATCGATGCTGACCGAGGGGGCTTCGGCAAGGAAAACATCCTTCTTTACGATCACATCGTGGTGGGCGTTGCGGAACAGCAGGGTCCCGTCTCCCTTGTCGCTGGTAACGGCAGTCTTTTCTTCATTGACAAAGAGCTGACCCTCGCCGTCGTCCTCCACATGGAGGGTAATGGTGTAAACATTCTTATCCCAGCGGATCAGGCCCCAGAGAGCGTCGATCTTTTCACGGATCTTTACCTCATAGGTGCCCACAGCACCGAAGGTCAGTTCGTCAAAGACGACCTTGCCGGTGGCATCATTCTCCTTGGTCTGCTTGCTGCCGCCATTCACGGTCAAGTCAAATGCAAAGGTCTCCATCTTGCCGTCAACGGAATCGTAGCGCTTCTGCACCTCGGGGAGGTACTTGGCAGGCTTTGCCTCGTACTTGTTGGTAAAGGTCAGTCCCCTCACCGTTACAATACGGCTGTTCTGGGCATCGGCGGTGATAACGGCGGCGCTGTCGTTGGCAGTGACCGTGGGGATCAGGTTGCCCTGGGCATCGTCGGAGACCACAACGGTGATCTGCACTTCCTTCTGTGCGTAGGTAATGCCCTTATCCGCTGCGCCCGGGCGCTCCTTCAGCACATAATAGTGGGTGCCTGCAGCCTCGTAGACCTCTGCCGGGAAGGTGAAGCTTCCGTCGGTGCTGTTGAAAGCGGTGGCGGGGGTTCCGGTAATGGCAAAGTCCGCACCGGTCTCGTACAGCTCAAAGACGAAGGTCTTGTTTTCCACCGCAGTCCAGTCGCCCTCCAGCACCTTGGTGCCGCCGATGGTGACCTGTGCCGCCTCGGGGGTGTAGGTGTTGGCAAAGGCTATGGGCTTGTCGTAATCCACAGCAGCAGAGAGCTTGCCCTGGCCGTTGTCGGTGACGGTGACGGTGACCTTAAACTCGGTTTTATTATCATACTTAACAAACTTTTCCTCACCGGGAACCTCCACCACCTTGTAGTAGTGGATACCTGCCTGGGTGTAGGTGATCTCCGGGAAGGTGATAGTGCCGTCTTCCTCATTGTAGCCGACGCCCACAAAGGCTGCATTTGACAAATCTGTTGCATTGGGATCGCTGACCTCAAGGATCACGAAGGAGAACCGGTCCTCCGCCATAGACATGGGCTGATTGTTGGTGGTGTTGGTAAAGCGCTTTTCTCCAACCAGCGTTGCCTTGGCAGGTTCTGCAAAGTAGACGTTGGTGAACACAGCGGTATCGGTGTTGCCGGTACCGGGGCGGTATTTGGTAACAAATGCCACCAGCTTGCCGTCGCCGGGATCGGTAACATTCACAGTGATGTGGTACTCACCGGCATCATAGCTGACACCGCCCTGCTGACCGGAGGTATCCTCCTTCAGCACGAAGTAGTGGAAGCCCTCGGTGCCGTCTGCATAATTAAGCTTCATCTCAAAACTGTTTGCACCGTTGACGGTGGCAGTCTTGACGGGGGTGTTGTTGGTAATGGTGAAGCTTGCATCCGCCTCGAACAGCTGGAAGGTAAAGCTCTTGTTTGCCACCGCATCCCAGTTGCCGCCCAAAACCTTTTTGCCATCCAGTGTCACTTCCACAGGGGCTGCTTCATAGGTGTTGATGATCTGCAGGGTTGCGTAGTTGCCAGAGGGGGTCACCACCAGAGTGCCGTTTTCATGGCTGACCTCAACCGTGACCGTATGCACGGTTTCGTCGTAGTTCACACCGCCCTTACTGCCGGCGATTTCCTTGACATAGTAGGTGTAGATCTTCTGGGCGTTGTTTTCTCCCAGCTCGTTGGCAGTGAAGGTCCTGGTGGAGAAGGCGAAGGTACCGTCTGCCCGGTTGGCAGCGCTCTCAATGAGATCGGTACAGGCACTGTCGCTGTACAATCCCACGGAGAACTCGCCGGGGTACAGGATTCTGCCGGAAAGCACCTTCTTGCCGCCGATGGTCACAGTATCAGAGCCAGTGACGGTGTAGGTATTCACAAAGTCTACAGAATCCACCTCTGCGATATGACCCACATTGTGGATCACATAGGAAGCTGCCAGCTTGCCGTTGCCGCCGTCGGTAACGGTAACGGTAATGTGGTACACGGAGGGATCGTAGGTAACGCCGTCCTTCTCCCACAGACCGGTGACAGCGTTCTTCACCGCACCATCGGGAACGACCTCTGTCCACTTATAGTGGTAGGTGCCCACCTTGTTAAAGTTTAGTTCCACATTGGAGGGGACACCGGCGCTGAGGTAATAACTGGCGTTCCATGCATCCTCGCCGGTAAGCTCATGGAAAGCACCGTCGGTACGCACCAGAAGGGTCTCAAAGGTCTCATTCTG
>JAGAMQ010000058.1 GCA_017624645.1 Oscillospiraceae bacterium | reverse complement strand
CAGCCTTCAAGAAGCTCGATGAGAGCCTTGGTAGCCTTTTCGTTAGCGGCACCGTCGTCAAGAGTGTTAAGATTTGCCTTGCGGGAGATATGATCTGCCGGGACGGTGTGCCGGTGCTGGACAAGAAGGAAATTCTTCTGCCCGGTGAGCACAATGTGGAAAACTACATGGCGGCGATCCTGGCGGTGGAGGGCTTGGTGGAGGACGAGGTAATCCGCCATGTGGCAAAGACCTTCGGCGGCGTGGAGCACCGTATCGAGCTGGTGCGGGTAAAGGACGGTGTCCGTTACTATAACGATTCCATTGCATCTTCTCCCAGCCGTACCATGGCGGGACTTCGCAGCTTCCCGGAAAAGGTGCTGCTGATTGCGGGAGGCTATGACAAGCATATTCCCTATGATGTGCTGGGGCCGGAAATCTGCGCCCATGTAAAGACGGTGTTTCTCAACGGTGCCACGGCGCACCTGATCCGTCAGGCGGTGGAGCAATGTGAAGACTACACCCCCGGATATCCGGAGCTGGTGGACTGCCGGGACTTTACCGATGCGGTAAACCGGGCGGCAGCAGCGGCACAGGCAGGGGATGTGGTACTTATGAGCCCTGCCAGTGCGGCATTTGACCAGTTCAAGAACTTTATGGAGCGGGGCAAATACTTTAAGAAAATGATTATGGAGCTGTAAGCATGAAGATTACAAAAGTGACCAGACAGGTGCGAAAGGCACTGCCTCTGCGCCATTGCGGTGCGGTGATCGTGGCGGCGGGAACTGCCTCCCGGATGGGGGGCATCGATAAGGTGATGGCACCCTTGGGTGGAGAACCTATGATCCTTCGTACTGTTCGTGCCTTTCAGGAGTGCGATGCCATCCGGGAGATCGTGATTGTCACCCGGTCGGAGCTGATCGTGCCCATTATGGATCTGTGCAACGGCTTTTCCAAGGTCCGCGCTGTGGTGCTGGGAGGCAGCAGCCGCCCGGAATCCGTACAGGCAGGTCTGAACGCGCTGTCAAAGCAGACAAAGCTGGCCGCCATTCAGGATGGAGCAAGACCTTTGGTGACCTGGCAGGTCATTGACAGGGTTGTGCGGGCAGCCAACAGCTACGGTGCCGCGGCACCGGGGGTGCCTGTAAAGGATACAGTGAAGGTAGTCCGTGGGGGTACAGTTGCCGTTACACCGGACAGAAGCACTTTGCAGGCCATCCAAACCCCCCAGGTTTTTGACATAGACCTGCTTCGGGGCGCGCTGAAGAAGGCCCGGGATACCGGTGCGGTCATTACCGACGACTGCTCTGCTGTGGAAAATTTGGGAATGTCTGTGAAGATCGTGGAGGGAGACGAGCGCAACATCAAGGTCACCACACCTATGGATCTGCACATTGCCCAGCTGCTTTTGGAGGAGATGCAATGAGGATCGGACACGGCTATGATGTGCACCGGTTGGTGCCGGAGAGAGATTTGATTCTTGGCGGCGTGAAGATTCCCTATGAACTGGGGCTTTTGGGACATTCCGATGCGGATGTTCTGCTTCACGCGTTAATGGATGCTTTGCTGGGCGCTGCGGCATTGGGAGACATTGGCAAGCACTTCCCCGATACAGACCCTGCCTATAAGGGGGCGGATTCCGGAAAGCTTTTGCAGGCAGTGGGACAGAAGATTGCCGCCGCCGGCTACTGTGTGGAAAACATCGACGTGACCATGATCGCCCAGAAACCCAAGCTCAAGGACTATATTTCTCAAATGGAAGAAAATATCTGCCGGCTTTTGGAGCTGAAGCCGGGCAGTGTTAATGTAAAAGCCACCACCGAGGAACATCTTGGCTTCACAGGTGACGGCAGCGGTATGGCGTGCCATGCGGTATGCCTGCTGAATAACCGTTAAATCGCACAAATTCGACCTCCCGGGCATAGGTTAGCCCGGGAGGTTTTGCGTATGAATAACTGTTTGATCACCTTTCGATCGGTGACACCGGCTCAGCGGGGGGAAGGGGTCCTGCGCAGGGCAGGTATGGATTGCGCTCTGCAGCGGACGCCCCGATGGATGGAAGAGCAGGGCTGCGGCTACAGCCTGCGGCTGCGGCAGGTGGATGGAGCCCGGGCGGCAGCATTGCTTCGCCGCAACGGAATCTCTTTCCGGAAGGTCTATCTGCAAGGGGAGAATTTTCTGGAGGAGCTATCTGTATGATCTATCTGGATAACGGCGCCACCTCGTTTCACAAGCCTCCGGAGGTGGCTCAGGCGATGCTGCGGGCGATGCGCACCTGCGCCAATCCCGGCAGAGGCGGTCACAGACCGGCTATGGAGGCTGCAAAAGTGGTGCTGCGCTGCCGGGAACGGGCGGCACAGCTGTTCCAGTGCCAACCAGAACAGGTGGTGTTTACCGGCAACTGTACCCAGGGCTTGAATACGGCGATCCGCTCCCTGGTAAAACCCGGGTCCCGGGTGGTGATCTCCGGATTTGAACACAATGCGGTGACCCGCCCTCTGCATGCGTTGGGCGCCCGGGTGAGCGTAGCGGGGAGAAAGCTCTTTTCTCCGGAGGACACCTTGGAATGTTGGGAGACAGCGTTAAAAAAAGGGGTGGATGCGGCGGTGTTCACCCATATGTCCAATGTGTTCGGATATATTCTGCCAATGCAGGAAATGGCTGCTTTGTGCCGGCAGTACGGTGTGCCATTTGTGATTGATGCCGCCCAGTCTGCCGGGGTCCTTCCGGTAAGCTTGGAGGAAACCGGCGCTGCTTATATTGCTATGCCCGGGCACAAGGGGCTGCTTGGCCCTCAGGGGACAGGGCTTTTGCTGTGCGGACAGATGCCGGAGCCTTTGCTTTACGGCGGTACGGGAAGCCTGTCTGCCTGCCGGGAAATGCCGGACTTTTTGCCGGATAGAGGGGAAGCCGGTACTTTGAACGTGCCGGGGATCGCCGGACTGGAAGCAGGAATGGCGTGGCTGCAGGAAAAGGGGCAGTCCCAGATCCTTGCACGACAGAAAAAGCAGGTAACGGTCTGCACCGATGTCCTTACACGCATGGGTGTTCGGGTGTTTTCGGGTCCTTGTCAGAGCGGTACCTTAAGCATTGTTCCTTCCATGGATTGTGAGGAAGCAGCGGCGGAGTTTTCCCGCCGGGGGATTGCCCTGCGGGCAGGACTGCACTGCGCACCTCTGGCCCACGAAAGCGCCGGTACCCATCAAACCGGCACCCTTCGTATCAGCTTCGGTCACGATGCCTGCCCCATGCAGACGGCAAGGTTTCTGGAGGCAGCAAAAGAAGTGCTTCAAAAGTAAATTTTTTTTGAATTACTATTGCCATAACGTCCCGTATCCGCTATAATGGGATAGATAATAGGCTAGTTATACTTTGTTGCGAAAAAGTGCTTTGGAAATGGGGTATTGAGGGGTTATGACTTACTTGCAAACGATGATGGAACAGATCTCGGGAATCCAGGTCACGGATATATTGGATATCCTTGTGGTGGCTCTGCTGATCTATCTGATGCTGCCCATTTTTCGCTCCACCGGAACTGCCCGGATCGCTTGGGTCGTGGTGGTCGTCGTTGTTGTGGCGAGTTTGGCAAGCCTTCTGGAACTGCATACCCTGAGCTTCATATTGAGCCAGCTGCTGGCAGTGGGATTGGTTGCCATCGTGGTGCTGTTCCAGCCGGAGCTGCGCCGGATGCTGGACCATGTGAGCAGCATCAAGGTCAAGGAATTGCTGGGCATGCAGAAGGGCACTCAGGAAATGGTTCATGTGATCTCCCAGACCGTCAGCGCCTGTGAGGTTATGAGCCGTGAACGGGTGGGTGCGCTGATTGTATTTGCCCGGGACAACCGGCTGGAAGAATACTTCAAGACCGGAACGGTACTGGACGCCCAGTTGTCCGAGCAGCTGATCCGCAATGTGTTTTTTCCAAAGGCATCCTTGCATGACGGAGCCATGATCGTACGGGACGGCAGAGTGGCGGCGGCAGGCTGTGTGCTGCCACTGTCCAACAGTAAGCATCTGCATGCGGACCTTGGTACACGGCACCGTGCCGGCGTGGGCATGAGCGAAGCCTCCGATGCTGTGGTGGTGATCGTTTCTGAGGAGACCGGTGTGATTTCTGTGGCAGTAGGGGGCGTGCTGAAGCGGCATCTGGCACCCCAGACCCTGGAGCGTCTGCTTAACAATGAGCTGTGCCCCGAGGACCCGGAAGAGAAGGTCCCCTTTGGGGAGCGGCTGCAGCGCACCGTTGCAGCATTGAAAGAAAAGATCAAGGGAGGCGACGACCATGAAAAATAAGCTGTTGACCGCCCTTTTGTCCCTTG
>JAGAMQ010000057.1 GCA_017624645.1 Oscillospiraceae bacterium | reverse complement strand
TTCCGGGTGCGCTTGTATGAGCCTGCCACCGGCACTGCCGGTGGCAGAGCAATTCATTTCTTTTCTTTTTCCAGCCGTTCCCGTTCTGCCTGAGAAAGACGCAGGTAATTGGGCTCCAGGGCTGCACCGTCGCCGTTTTCCCCGGCGGCGATCTTTTTTGCGGCGGCAAGGGCCACTCCGGCGGCACGCTGATGCATCCGGTGCTCCGGGGGCATCACCAGTCGGGCAAGCTGCCGGGACAGGGCGTTGTAGCACACCCGGCTGCCGTCTCCCACCAGATATAAAGGTCCGGGGATCTTCTCCAACGCCTCTGCCAGTTCCTCCAAGGAGATGGCACGGTCCTCACAAAGTCGGGTCAGATGTCCGTCTCTTGCGGAGAAAAGGGCGTTGTAGACTTGATTTCTCCGGGCATCCATGACGCACACCACCGTGCCCTCCCATGTGCCAAAGCCCAGAGCCATGGCTTCCAGAGTGGACACGCCGTAGCAGGGAAGCTCCCCTCCCCATGCAAAACCCTTGGCCGCTGCCACGCCGATGCGCACGCCGGTAAAGCTGCCGGGACCGGCAGCCACTGCCACTGCTTCCACCTGCTGGGGCGTAAAGCCACTGTTTTTCAGCATGGCTTCTGCCATAGTCATGAGGGTCTGGGAATGGGTCAGACCGGTATTTTCGTAAGCCTCTGCCAGCAGGCAGCCGTCCCGGTACAGGGCAACAGAGCCTGCTTTTGCAGAGGTCTCAAAGGCCAGTAACAGCAAAGTCGGGTCCTCCTTCTATGGTAACGGATCGGCTGGTTTCGTCCAGCTTCCGGATGTGGATACGGATGGCGTCCTCCATGGCTTCCTCCACGTTTTCGCTCCACTCCACACAGCACACACCGCCCCGGAGGAGGTAATCCTCCCAGCCGATGTCCCAAAGCTCCTCGGCGGAACTAAGGCGGTACATATCAAAGTGGAACAGGGGGAGCCGCCCCTGCAGGTATTCGTTGACGATGGTATAGGTGGGGCTGGTCACCGGCTCCCGGATTCCCAAACCCCGGGCAATGCCCCGGGTAAAGGCGGTTTTACCTGCCCCCAGATCCCCGGTATAAGCCAGTATACAACCTGGCTGCAGCACGTCTGCCAATGCCATTCCCAGAGCTTCTGTCTCCTCCGGGGAGTGGGTGATATATTCCATAAGCTACCTCATTGTGAATTCTTCAACTTTTCCGCTTGGTCGGCGGTGGCCAGGGCGTCAATGACCTCGTCCAGATTGCCGTCCATAAACTGATCGAGCTTGTAAATGGTCAGACCGATCCGGTGGTCGGTAACTCTGCCTTGGGGGAAATTGTAGGTGCGGATCCGCTCGTTGCGCATACCGGTACCTACTTGACTGCGGCGCATGCCTGCCTCTTGCGCTGACAGCTTTTCCTGTTCGATCTCATAAAGCTTGGAAGCAAGCATCCGCATACATTTTTCCCGGTTTTGCAGCTGACTTCGCTCCTCCTGACAGGCTACTACGATTCCTGTGGGCTTGTGGATCAGCCGCACGGCGGAGCTGGTCTTGTTCACGTGCTGACCGCCGGCACCGGAGGCCCGGTACACCTGCATCTCAATGTCTGCCGGGTTGATCTGTACGTCCACCTCTTCCATCTCCGGCAGCACTGCCACCGTGGCGGTGGAGGTATGGACACGGCCTCCGGACTCTGTTTCCGGGACCCGCTGGACCCGGTGAACACCGGATTCGTACTTCAGCCGGGAGTAGGCACCTTTGCCGTTGATCACAAAGTCTGCTTCCTTGACGCCCCCCAGCTCCGTGTCGTTGTAGGTCATCAGCTCGATCTGCCAACCCATCCGGGCGGCGTACATGGAGTACATCCGGAACAGACTGTGGGCAAACAGGGCGCTTTCCTCGCCACCCACGCCACCACGGATCTCCATAATAACGCTTTTGTCGTCGTTGGGGTCCTTGGGCAGAAGCAGGATCTGCAGCTCACGGTGCAGGGTTTCCATCTGCGCCTTGGCATCCTGCCACGTTTGTTGACAAAGCTGCCGCATCTCCGGATCGGACATCAGTTCTTCCGCTTCCTCCATGTCCCGCTGGGCGGTGCGGTATGCCTGGTAGGCGGTGACAATGGGTTCCAGATCGTTACGCTCCCGCAAAATGGCGGCAGCTTTCTTGGGGTCATTATAAAAATCCGGCTGCTCCGACCGGGCACAGATCTCTTCAAAGCGGCTTTCCACCGCTGCCAGCTTCTCAAGCATAGCATGGCTCCTTTTATGATAATGGGGATATTGTAGCAGGAAAAAGCGCTGCCGTCAATTTTTTCGGTACAGATTGATGACACAGCTTGCAGTGTCCCTAAGGGTCTGGGTTTGGGCCAGCCGCCGGGCACCTTCCTTACTAATGCGGTAATAATGGGGGGTCATAGCCAGCAGGTTTTGCACCTGTGCCCCCTCCACAGTAAAGGAGAACCGTACCGGTACACTTTCTTCCAAAGTAAAGCCGGGCAAGGTAGGAACGGAGTCCTTTTCTTTGTGGGTCAGTTCTTCATAGATCACGGACTTCAGCCCCAGCAGATGATCGGCCATGGCCAGGACCTGCAAATAGAAACCACCGGGTCGCAGAACCCGGGAAAATTCCTCCGGCAAGGTCAGGGCAAAGAGACTGGAGAGCAGTCCCACGGAGCCATCCGGCACCGGCAGGTGGGCGGCGGTGGCACACAGCCATGTGGCATCCTTGTGCCGCGACGCGGCGCAGCGCACCGCTTCCTTGGAAATGTCCAATCCCACCAGTTGGGCACCAAGTGCTTCGGCAAGGCGGCTGGAATAGTACCCCTCACCGCAGCCGGCATCCAGAATGGGACCGGTGCAGCCGTGGCGCAGCGCTGTTTGGCACACTGCGTCAAGGATCGGCTGATAGCAACCGCTGTCCAGAAAGGCCCGTCGGGCAAGAACCTGCTCTTTGGTATCTCCGGGATGGAGGGAGTGTTTGTTTTGTACCAGCAGAAGGTTTACATAACCTTGCCGTGCCACGTCAAAGCTGTGACCCTTCTCACAGCGCCATGCTCCCGGCGTCCGGGCAAGCACCTCCCGGCAGATAGGACAAAGAATCTGCATCGTCTTTCCCTCCCCAACACTTTTAGAATATGATACCCTATTTTTACCCATCCGTCAAATTCCAATTTAACGCACTGTCGCAGACAGTGCATCCGCATCTTGGCCCCCGCATTTATGAGGGGGCTGCTGAGCGTAGCGAAGCTGGGGAAGGCGTTGCGGCACAAGGCTTTTACTCCCCCCGCCCCTCCGGGGCACCCCCCTCGCAAGCGTGGGGGGCAAGGGTGCACACCGTAATCCAACATCTCGATAAACCGGAATTTGTTGCGCTTGCCGGGAGGATGTATGAAAAAGTTTATTTGTTAAAGAATAATTCAAAAGTAGCCTATTGACTTTTTTAGCACTCTAGTGTATAGTGTGCTTAGCACTCAGGGATATTGAGTGCTAAAAGAAAAAACAAGGGGGAAAACCGGTGGAACTGACAGAACGGAAGAAGAAGGTACTGCGTTCGGTTGTGGATCTTTACATCCGCACGGCGGAGCCTGTAGGCTCCAAGGCCATCACAGAGCTGCCGGATATGAAATACTCCTCTGCCACCATCCGCAATGAGATGGCGGAGCTGACCACCATGGGCTATCTGGAGCAGCCCCATACCAGCGCTGGGCGGATCCCCTCCGCTGCCGGCTACCGGCTGTATGTGGATGAGCTGATGCTGGACTACCGCCTGAGCATGGACGAGACCCGATCCATCAACGATGCCATCGAGGAAAAGATGCAGCGGGTGGACCGGATGGTGGAAAAGGTGGCAAGACTGGTTTCCCAAGCCACGGACCTGCCAGCCATTTCTATGGCATCCCGTCAGACCGGCGCCGCCGCCAAGCGGTTTGAGCTGATCCTTGCGGGACAGGGCAGTGTGATCCTTGTGCTGATGCTGGAAAATGACGAGGTGGTCAACAAGCTGATCAAGCTGCCAGTGAATGTCACCGAGGGCGATTTGAAGGTGTTGGCAGCAGTCCTCAATGCCACTATGACCGGCATCGGTCCCGAGGGCTTCACTCCGGAGCTTTTAGAGCGGGTCATGGGATCTGCCGGCAGCGCTGCCAGCCTGGTTCCGGTGATCATGGAGTTTGCTGTGGAGACCCTGAACCGTCAGGGCAGCACCAACATGGCAGTGGCAGGACAGATGCGGCTGCTGGGTCAGCCGGAATACCGGGATGTGGACAAAGCCCAGCGGGTGCTCACCTCATTGGATGAAGAGGCCCTTGCCAATCTCCCTGCAGTGATGCAAAACGCCAATGGCACCCAGGTGCTGGTGGGACCGGAGAATGTGGCACGGGAACTGCGGGACACCTCGGTGGTCATGACCAAGTTTGACATAGGCGACGGAATGCAGGCAATGATCGGTGTGGTGGGACCTACCCGAATGGATTATGCCAAGGTCACGGCAAGACTTTCCTACTTTGCCGAGAG
>JAGAMQ010000056.1 GCA_017624645.1 Oscillospiraceae bacterium | reverse complement strand
TGGGCCGTCCGGATGTGGGCGTGATCCTTAACATCAGTATGGAGCAGGTGGCGCATATCGATTCCATTGAAGGTATCCTGCTGGCGAAGCTGGAGATCCTTGAGGAAATGGGACGGGGTACCAAGCTGTTTTTGAACGGCGATGACCCGCTTCTGTGGAATCTTCATAAGCTTCGGGAGCAGGGACAGGTATATTTCGGTATCCAAAATTCCGCCTGTCAGGTACTGGGTAAGGATATTCAGGAAAATACCGGCCTGCTGCGGTTCCGTACCCGTGCAGGGGATCAGGAGTTCCCGGTGGAGCTGCCTGTGGAAGAGCAGTATCATGTTTTAGATGCCTTGGCAGCCATCGCCATCTCTTTGGAATTGGGAGTTCCTACGGAGCAGATCCGCCGCACCCTTGCCCGGTTCCAGACCGGGGAGCGGATGGAGCTTATGAAAACCGATAAATATACGATCATTCAGGATTATGCCAGTGCCGGTCCGGAGTCCATGACTGCGGCGCTGACAGCTTTGGGCAATCAGTCCGGCAGAAGGATCGCGGTGATCGCAGATATGCCGGAGCTGGGGATCGGCTCTCAGGCAGAGCATTATAAGGTGGGCAGAATCGCTGCAGAAAACGCGGATCTGGTGTTTGCCTACGGGCCGGGGAGCCTGCGTGTGCTTTACGGCTGCATCACCGGCGGTATGCCGGAAACCAAAGCCCGGGCCTTTACAGATGGAGAGCGCCTCGTTAAGGTGCTGAAGCAAATGTCAGAGCCGGGAGATGTGATGCTTTTTAAGGGCAGTAACGCCCAGCAGATGGAGCAGCTGCTCACGGACTTTTTGAAAGAAGAGAAATAATCGGAGGAAAGAACATGACAAGGATCATCATAACCCTGGTGGCGGGCGCAGTGCTGTCCGGAGTGATCGGCTGGTTTTTGCTGCCTGTGCTGCGGGCGTTGAAGGCGGGACAGTCCATCCGCGAGGTGGGCCCCACATGGCATAACTATAAAGCAGGAACACCCATGATGGGCGGTTTGATGTTTGTCCTTGCGGCAATCCTGTGTCTGTTGGGAAATCTGCCCTTTATGGCGGATCACACCGTCTTTTATGTACTGGCGCTGTCCCTTTGCTTTGGACTGGTCGGTTTTTTGGATGATTTCTTTAAGCTGAAATACAAGCGCAATCTGGGGCTGACCTCTTTGCAGAAGGCAATGCTGCAGATGGCTGTGTCTGCGCTGTTTCTGTACCTGCTGTACAAAAAGGGAAGCCTCAGCTGTGATCTGTACATTCCCTTTGTGGATGTGACCTTGACCAACATTCATCCGCTGGTGTATATTTTCTTTGCCATGTTTGTTATGGTGGGAACGGTCAATGCTGTCAATATTACCGACGGTGTTGACGGACTGTGCGGCACGGTGACCATTCCTGTCATGGTGTTCTTTACAGCGGTGGCTGTTGCCATGGAGCGGTTGGATATTGCCTTGCTGCCGGTTTCCCTTGCCGGTGCGCTGGTGGCGTATCTTGTGTACAACTGGCATCCTGCCAAGGTGTTCATGGGAGATACCGGATCGCTGTTTTTGGGCGGTGTGGTATGCGCCCTGGCCTTTGCACTGGATATGCCTCTGATCCTGGTGATCGTTGGCTTTGTGTATTTTGTGGAGACCCTTTCTGTTATTTTGCAGGTGGGTTATTTCAAGCTCACCCATGGCAAGCGGATCTTCAAGATGGCACCCATCCATCATCATTTTGAGATGTCCGGCTGGAAGGAAGAGACCATTGTTTTGGTGTTTTCCGGTATTACCCTTGCTTTGTGCCTTGTGGCATGGTTTGGGATCTCCGGTCTTCTGGCCTGAGCAATATATTCTAAACCCATTTTTTGAACCGTGTGATCGCCGAAAGGAGTAAGTATGGCAGCAGAGCGCACTCTGTATGCCAAAGAGAACCGCCGTCTCAGGACGGGTGTAGATCCGATATTTTTCTTTTTGCTCCTGCTGCTTTTGACAGTGGGACTTGCTATGCTGTATTCTGCCAGCTATGCCCAAAGCCAGTATGATACCGGCTACCGGGATTCCACCCGGTACCTGCAGAAGCAGGCATTGTGCGCAGTGATTGGCTTGGCGGCGATGTTTGTTACCAGCAGGATCCCACCGGATTTCTGGCTGAAGACTGCATGGCCTCTGTACGGTATCAGTATTGCCTTGCTGCTGCTGGTGCTGCTGTTCGGTCAGTCGGTGAACGGTGCCCGCCGCTGGATCACCATTGCCGGGATCCAGTTTCAGCCCTCAGAGGTGGCGAAATTTACACTGATCCTGCTCTTTGCCCGACTGACAAAGGGGTTTGGAAAGTCAGCAAAAGAGTTCCGCTACGGTGTGCTGGGCTTTGGTGCCGCATTGCTGGGAATTTTGGTCCCTCTGGCATTAGAAAAGCACCTGTCTGCCATCCTGCTTATGGGTATGGTTGCGGTGGTGATGATGTTCGTCGCCGGTACATCTTTTAAATGGCTTCTTGCAGGAGCCGGGGCGGCGGCTTTGTTTGTGGTGGTATATATCAGCCTGATGGGCTACGCCGGGGATCGGGTCAGTGCATGGCTCCATCCGGAACAGGACCCGGGAGATACCGGCTATCAGATTCTGCAGTCACTGTATGCCATCGGTTCCGGCGGTGTGTTGGGACTGGGATTGGGAAAGAGCAGGCAGAAATACCTGTACCTGCCTTTTCAGTATAATGACTATATTTTTGCGGTGATCTGTGAGGAATTGGGACTGGTGGGGGCACTGCTCATCATCGTTTTATTTTCTCTTTTGATCCTGCGGGGATACTGGATCGCGTTGCGTGGGCCGGATCGCTTTTCTACAGTGCTTGCAGCGGGTCTTGTTACCCAAATTGCAGTCCAGACAGCTCTGAATCTGGGCGTAGTTACAAATCTTTTACCCCCCACCGGAATTGCATTGCCGTTCTTTTCCTACGGCGGTACGGCATTGGCGGTGAATCTGGCGGAAATGGGTATTGTATTGAGCGTTTCCCGGCATCGTTACCGGGCGGCGCAACAGGAGGAAAGTATATGAATGTGATCTTTACCTGCGGCGGCACCGGAGGACATATCAATCCTGCCATTGCAGTTGCCAATAGCTGGAAGGAACGCTACCCGGACAGTAAAATTTTGTTTATTGGAGCCAAGGGCAGGATGGAGGAAACCTTAGTCCCCAAGGCAGGCTACCAGATCGAGACCATCCCTGCCTCCGGAATGTCCCGGGAAAAGAGCTGGGAGGGGTTAAAGCACAATTTCCGTGCCGTGTCCTATGTGCTGCAGGCGGTGGGCCGGTGCAAGAAGATCATCAAAAAGTTTGGTCCCAGTATTGTAGTAGGCACCGGCGGTTACGCCAGTTTTCCTGCACTGCTGGCAGCCAGTCAGCTGGGAATCCCCATCTGTGTCCATGAGGCAAATGCTATGCCGGGTCTGACTACCCGGATGATCGCCCGTCGGGCAGACAAAGTTCTGACCTGCTTTGCCGAAAGTGCCAAATATTATAAAAAGCCGGAAGAGGTGCAGGTGGTGGGCATGCCTGTGAATAAGGCATTTCTGTCCACCGACCGGGAGCAGGCACGCAGAGAACTGAAGCTGGATGACAGCCCCTTGATCGTAACCGCCTTCGGTAGCCTGGGTGCAAAGGTGATGAACCAGACCGTTGCCCAGCTGTTCCGGTTGGAGCAGGATGCAGGTTTTCCGTTCCGGCATATCCATGCTACGGGAAAATTCGGTTGGGAATGGATGCCGGAATATGTGAAGGAGCAGGGCGTGGATCTTGAGAAGACCGACAGGATCCAAATGCTGGAGTACATATACAATATGCCCACGGTGATGACGGCAGCGGATGTTGTCATTAGCCGGGCAGGTGCAGCCAGCTGTAATGAGATCGCGGCTTCGGGCAAGCCCTGTATTCTGATTCCTTCTCCCAATGTGACGGATAACCACCAGGAAAAAAATGCCCGGGTGCTGGAAGCCGGTGGCGGTGCTGTAGTGGTGCTGGAGCCGGATTGCTCCCCTCAGGTGCTCATGGAGCATATTACTGCTCTGATTCAGGATCAGAAGCGCAGCGCGGCGATGCGTGAAGCACTGCTTTCCATGGCAGTGCCGGACAGTGCCCAGCGGGTCTGCGATATTATGGAAAGCCTTTTGTAAGGAGAAACGCTATGGAAACGAAAGAAAGAACCGGTTGCCGGCCATCCTCCCAAAAGCAGAAAGCTGTCCCGGGAACAGAGCCGCGGCGTCCGGCGCAAAAGCGCAAGCCCCGTCCTCAGCAGCCGGGACCGGAGGTGGTCTATACCCAACCGGGTCCCTTTAACAGAAACCGGTTTCTGCTGCATTTGGCTACCGTGGTGCTGGTGGTTTTGGCAATGGTGTTTGGTGTGTCCCTCTTTTTTAAAGTGGATCTGGAAAAGACCACCGTTGCCGGCAATGAGATTTATACACCGGAGCAGATCGTTGCTGCCTCCGGACTTCAGGGTGGAGAAAACCTGATGACCGTTCGGGAGACAGCCATCAGCAGCCGTGTTATGGAAAAGCTTCCCTATATCTATAAGGTCCGGGTGGGCATCAAGCTGCCGGATACGGTGAAGTTGATGGTGGAAGAGCTGGATGTGGTTTACTCTGTGGAAGCAGAGGACGGACAGTGGTGGCTGCTCCGTGCGGACGGTCAGGTGGTAGAAAAGACCAATTCTGCCGATGCCGGCCAGCATACCAAGCTTTTGGGTGTCAAGCTGCACTCTCCCGAGCAGGGGAAAATGGCAGCAGCGCTGGAGCCTGTGCCGGAGGAAACCACGGCAGAAGGGGAGACTGTACCGGTGACGGTCAGCGGAAGTCAGAGACTGCAAACCGCCATAACCATTTTTCAGTACTTGGAAGATTACGGGATCATTGGCGGTGCAGCCAGTGTGAATGTGGAAAATCTCAGTGAGCTGGAGCTTTGGTACGGAGAGCGCTTCCAGGTGACCCTTGGGGACGAGACCCAGCTTGCCTATAAGATTCAGACCATGAAGTCCACCATCGACAGAATGAACGATTATGACAGCGGCATCCTGGATGTGAGCTTCACTGTAATGGAGGATAAAGTGGTATACACCCCCTTCTCCTAATAAAATTGCAATTTTTTTGGAGAAAAATAAGAATTTCTATTGACCAAATTTGATTTTCGGGGTACAATACTTTAGTAATACTGTAATTACGGCAGGAGAAGGTGAAAAACTCCCTGCAACACGATACATAGGAGGAAGAGAAATGTCTGAAGAGTATCAGGATCGCGTTGTAAAAATCAAGGTTATCGGTGTCGGCGGCGCCGGCAACAATG
>JAGAMQ010000055.1 GCA_017624645.1 Oscillospiraceae bacterium | reverse complement strand
CTACAACGGTCAGTGGTTCACTCCCCTCAGAGAAGCCCTTGCCGCCTTTGTGGACAAGACTCAGGAAAAGGTTACGGGTAAGGTTCGCCTGAAGCTGTACAAGGGCAACATGATCAACGCCGGCGTTTGGAGCCCCTACACCCTCTACTCCGAGGAGATCGCCACCTTCGGCGAGAGCGACTACAACCAGGCTGACGCCACCGGCTTTATCAACCTCTTCGGTCTGCCCATTCAGGTGCAGGCTATGGTGGACGGCAAGTAATACATAAGATATATAAGCTGTAAGGGCGGACGTTATGTCCGCCCGTTACCGCTATTTATAAGGAGAAGCACAATGGCTAAAATGTGGGCCGGCCGGACAGACGGTCAGGTGGAAAAGATCGCGGATGACTTCAATTCCTCCATCCGCTTCGACAGCAGAATGTACAGACAGGATATTACCGGCTCCATGGCCCATGCCGCCATGCTTGCCGCAAAAAATATCATCACCCAGGCAGATGCGGATGCCCTGATCGCCGGGCTGGAGCAGATCCTTGCAGATATTGACAGTGGAGCGCTGCCCATCGATATGGAGTGTGAAGACATCCACATGTTTGTGGAGCAGGTACTGACCCAACGGCTGGGAGATGTGGGCAAGAAGCTGCATACCGCCAGAAGCCGTAACGATCAGGTGGCTCTGGATATCCGGATGTATCTTCGGGACGAGATCGACCAGCTGTCCCAGCTTGTCAAAGCACTGATCGATGCCCTTGTGAACAAGGCAGAGGTCTATGCCGACACCATCATGCCCGGCTATACCCATCTGCAAAGAGCCCAGCCCATCACCTTCGGGCATCATCTGATGGCATATGCCATGATGCTGCTGCGGGATATGGAGCGGCTGGCGGACTGCCGGAAGCGGATGAACCGCTCCCCCATCGGCTGCTGCGCCCTTGCCGGCACCACCTATGACACGGACCGGCGGATGGAAGCACAGCAGCTGGGCTTTGAGGATATCTGCCTCAACTCTCTGGACGGTGTTTCCGACCGGGACTTCTGCGTAGAGCTGATGAGTGATCTTTCCGTCCTCATGGTCCATCTGTCCCGTTTTTCTGAGGAAATCATTTTGTGGGCAAGCTGGGAGTTCCAGTTCGTGGAGCTTAGCGACGCCTACACCACCGGCTCTTCCATCATGCCCCAGAAAAAGAATCCCGACATGGCAGAACTGGTCCGGGGCAAGTCCGGCAGGGTATTCGGCGATCTCATGGCACTGCTTACCACCCTCAAGGGTCTGCCCCTTGCCTATAACAAGGATATGCAGGAGGACAAGGAGGGCGTATTTGACGCGGTGGACACCGTGAAGATGTGCCTGCAGGTATTCACCCCCATGATTGCCACCATGACTGCCAAGACCGAGAATATGAAGCGCGCCGCCCAAAAAGGCTTTATCAATGCCACAGATCTGGCGGACTACCTTGTCAAAAAGGGGCTGCCCTTCCGCAGCGCCTATAAGATCTCCGGTCAGCTGGTGGCCCTGTGCATCAAGGAAAACACAGTGTTGGAGGAGCTTCCCCTGGAGACCTACCGGCAATACAGCCACCTGTTCCAGGAGGACCTTTACAGGGACATTGATCTTGTGACCTGTGTGGAAAAGCGGATCAGCGAGGGTGGTACCTCCACTGCCTCCGTAAAGGCACAGATCGCATGGGTACGGGAGTTTCTGAAATGACAAAAGTATTTATTGACGGCAGTGCCGGTACCACCGGACTGCGCATTGCAGACCGGCTGTCTCAGCGGAGGGATCTGGAGCTTCTGATCCTTCCCGACCATCTTCGCAAGGACACAAACGCCCGCGCCGATGCCCTCCAAAAAGCAGACATTGCTTTTTTGTGTCTGCCTGACGATGCGGCAAAGGAATCTGCCGCCTTGGCAGAGGGCAGCAAGGTAAAAATCATCGACACTTCCACCGCCCACCGGGTAGACCCCAACTGGGTCTATGGCATGCCGGAGCTGAAAGGTCAGCGGCAGCGGATATTGGCGTCAAGCCGTATCGCCAACCCCGGCTGTCATGCCAGTGGCTTTATTGCACTGGTAGCACCTCTGGTGGAAAATGGTCTCATCGACCCCCACACGGCCCTTTCCTGCTTCTCCCTCACGGGCTATTCCGGAGGGGGAAAGAAGATGATCGCAGAGTATGAAGCACAGGAGCGCAGTCCCCTGCTGTCCGCTCCCCGGCAGTACGCCCTGACCCAGCAGCACAAGCATCTGAAGGAAATGGCCGCCCTGTGCGGACTTGATGCCTTGCCAGTGTTCTGCCCCATCGTGGCGGATTTCTACAGTGGCATGGAGGTCACAGTTTCTCTGTTCCGGGACAGCTGTAAGGCTTCCCCGGCGCAGCTGAAAGCAATGTACGAAAGCTACTATCAGAGCGGTTTGATCTGTTACCGGGACGAGGCAGATCCCGATGGGATGCTGTCCGCCGCCGCCCTTTCCGGCAAAGACAATATGACCCTGACCGTTACCGGCAACGAAGATAGGATTCTGCTGATTTCCCGTTTTGACAACTTGGGTAAGGGCGCTTCCGGCGCTGCCATTCAAAATATGAACCTGCTTCTGGGTCTTCCTGAGGACACCGGTCTGACCTTGTAAGCATTAGAGGAGAGAGAACAATGAAAATGATCGAAGGCGGCGTTTGTGCCGCAAAGGGTTTCCGTGCCAACGGTATTCACTGCGGCATCCGGCATAACCAGTCCAAAAAGGATCTTGCCTTGATCGTCAGCGATGTGCCGGCTGCCACCGCTGCCGTATATACCCAGAATCTTGTGAAGGGCGCACCCATCGCCGTGACCAAAAAGAACATTCAAAACGGCTACGCCCAGGCTGTGATCTGCAACAGCGGCAACGCCAATACCTGCAATGCCGACGGCGTGCAGGTGGCAGAAAAAATGTGCGCTCTGGTGGAAGGTGCCACCGGCATCCCGGCTTCTGATGTGGTGGTTGCCTCCACCGGTGTCATTGGCCAGCCTTTGGATATTACCCCCATTGCTTCCGGTATGGCAGCGCTGACCGCCGATCTTGCTTACGACAACAGCACCGCTGCCGCTGAAGCCATCATGACCACAGATCTTGCCAAAAAGGAGCTGGCTGTGGAATTCACCCTGGGAGGCAAGGTCTGTCACATGGGCGGTATTGCCAAGGGCAGCGGCATGATCCATCCCAACATGGCCACCATGCTGGTATTTATCACCACCGATGCTGCTATCTCCCCGGAAATGCTGCAAAAGGCACTGCGCACCGATGTCACCGCCACCTTCAACATGCTGTCTGTGGACGGGGACACCTCCACCAACGACATGGTCACTGTCCTTGCCAACGGATTGGCGGGCAATGACACCATCACCTGCGAGGGTGAGGACTTCAACGTCTTCATGAAGGCGCTGAACACCGTCACGGTGCAGCTTTGCCGGTGCATTGCCGGCGACGGAGAAGGTGCCACCAAGCTTCTGGAATGTACTGCCACCGGTGCCGACACCCTGGAAGCTGCCCGGATCAGTGCAAAGAGCGTTGTGTGCTCCAGTCTTCTGAAGGCTGCCATGTTCGGCGCTGACGCCAACTGGGGCCGGGTGCTGTGTGCCGTGGGTTACAGCGGTGCAAATGTGGATGTCAATAAGATCGGCGTATTCTTCCGCTCCTGTGCAGGCTGCGTGGAGGTTTGCAGAAATGGCGCAGGCGTTCCCTTCAGCGAGGAGGAAGCCAAGAAAGTGCTTCTGGAAAAGGAGATAGAAATTCTTCTCACCCTGGGTGACGGTCCCTACAGCGCCACTGCCTGGGGATGCGATCTTACCTATGACTATGTGAAGATCAACGGCGACTACCGTACTTGATAGAAAGGAGAAATCTGTCATGCATAACGATTTTTCCAATGCCCAGCGGGCAGAAGTCCTTACCGCCGCCCTCCCCTATATCCGCCGCTACAACGGCAAGATCATAGTGGTGAAATACGGCGGCAACGCCATGGTCAATCCCCAGCTCAAGGGGCAAGTGATGGAGGACATCGTCCTGCTGTGGCTTATCGGTGTCAAAGTGGTACTGGTCCACGGCGGTGGCCCGGAAATCAGTGAGGTAATGGACAAGCTGGGAAAGAAATCCGAGTTCATCAACGGCCTGCGGGTCACAGACAAAGAGACCGTGGACATTGCCCAGATGGTCCTGTCCGGCAAGGTGAACAAGTCTCTTGTGAACATGCTGGAGGCCAACGGCGGCAAGGCCATGGGCATTTCCGGTGTAGACGGGCGGCTCATTGAAGCCAAGTTCCGGGATCCCCAGCTGGGCTATGTGGGCGATGTTACCAAGGTCAACATCCAGCCGGTGCTGGACCTTCTGGAGAAGGGGTACATCCCTGTGATCTCCACCATCGGCTGCGACAAAGAGGGCAACACCTACAACATCAACGGCGACACCGCCGCCGGTCACATTGCCGGCGCTTTGGAGGCGGAACGGCTGATTATGATGACAGACATCGCCGGTATCCTCCGGGATAAGGACGATCCCTCCACTCTGATTCCCCACATCACTGAGGAAGAAGCAAAGCAGTTGTACACCGAGGGTGTGATCTCCGGCGGCATGATCCCCAAGGTGGACTGCTGTCTGGAGGCATTGAACCACGGCACCAAGCATGTGGTCATCATGGACGGACGAATCCCCCACTCCATTCTGATGGAGCTGCTCACCGACGAAGGCGCCGGTACTATGGTTACGAAAGGCTGATATAAAATGAATAGCATTACCGCCGTTGATCAGGAATATGTGGCGCATACCTACGGCCGTTTCCCCTTAGAGCTGGTCAGCGGCAAGGGCAGTGTGCTTACTGCTGCCGATGGCAAAGAATACATCGACCTTGGCTCCGGCATAGGCGTCACCGCCTTCGGCATTGCCGATGAGCAGTGGCTGGCCGCGGTGACGGAGCAGGCAGGCAAGCTGCAGCATGTGTCCAACCTGTACTACACAGACCCCTGTGCCCAGCTGGCAAAGGAGCTTTGTCAGCGCACCGGCATGAAGAAGGTTTTCTTCGGAAACTCCGGTGCAGAGGCAAACGAGGGTGCTATCAAATACGCCCGGAAGTACTCCATGGAGAAAAAAGGCAACGAGTACTACCATATCATCACTCTGGTCAACAGCTTCCACGGCAGGACCTTGACCACCCTTGCCGCTACGGGACAGGATCATTTCCATCAGCATTTTCAGCCCCTGACCCCCGGCTTCCACCATGTACAGGCGGGAGATTTCATCGGTCTTAAAAAGCTCGTTGCCCAGTACCCCACAGCAGGTATCCTGCTGGAATGTGTACAGGGTGAGGGCGGCGTAGTCCCTCTGGAAAAGGACTTTGTTCAGGATGTGGCCGCGCTGTGTCAGCAGGAGGACATTCCTCTGATGATCGACGAAGTACAAACCGGCAACGGACGCACCGGCACCCTCTACAGCTATATGCAGTTCGGTATCCAGCCGGATATCGTATCCACTGCCAAAGGGCTTGGCGGTGGACTGCCTATCGGTGCTGTACTGGTGGGTGAAAAGGTAGAAAGCGTTCTTGCCCCCGGTGACCACGGTTCCACCTACGGTGGCAATCCGGTGTGCTGTGCCGGTGCTCTGACGGTGATCCGTCGGCTGGACGAAGCGTTCCTCGCTCAGGTCCGGGAGAAAAGCGAATACCTCTTCCGGGAGCTTTCCAAGCTTCCCGGCGTAGAATCTGTAGACGGCATGGGTCTGATGATCGGCATTAAAACCGAACGGCCCGCCAAGGAAGTGGTAGCAGAATGTATGGAAAAGGGCGTTCTGTGTCTCACCGCCAAAGACAAGGTGCGGCTGCTGCCTGCCCTAAATATCCCCATGGAGCTGCTGAAGAAGGCAGTTTCCGTCATTGGGGAAGCCTGTGAGTAAGGAGAATACACCTATGGATATGAAAAACAAGCATTTTTTGAAGCTTTTGGACTTTACCCCCCAGGAGATCGCCGCGCTTTTGCAGTTCTCCGCAGAGCTCAAAGCACAAAAAGAGGCGGGGATTCCCCATCGGCTTTGCGAGGGCAAGTCCATTGCGCTGGTCTTTGAAAAGACCAGCACCCGTACCCGCTGTGCCTTTGAAGTAGCCGCCGCAGATCTTGGTATGCATCCTGTGTATCTGGATCCCAAAAGCTCTCAGATGGGCAAAAAGGAATCTATCCCCGATACCGCACGGGTACTGGGTCGGATGTTTGACGGTATCGAGTACCGGGGCTTTGGGCAGGAGATCGTGGAGCAGCTTGCACAGTATGCCGGTGTTCCTGTATGGAACGGGCTGACCAACGAGTTCCACCCCACCCAGATCCTTGCAGATTTTCTGACCATCCAGGAGCATTTCGGGGAATTGGCAGGCAAGAAGCTGGTGTATATGGGCGACGCCCGGTACAATATGGGCAATTCCCTCATGGTGGGCTGTGCCAAGATGGGTATGCACTTTGTGGCATGCGCTCCCGAGAAATATTTCCCGGACAAGGCACTCATCGAGACCTGTGAAAAAATCGCTGCTGAGACTGGCGCAACCTTGGAATTCTCCACGGATCCCATGGCTGCCGTCCAGGGTGCCCATGTGATCTACACCGATGTATGGGTATCCATGGGCGAGCCCGACGAGGTATGGCAGGAGCGGAT
>JAGAMQ010000054.1 GCA_017624645.1 Oscillospiraceae bacterium | reverse complement strand
GCAAAAGCTGTCGGGGTTTTCCGGTCAGAGCAGCATCGATAACCATCAAAAAACCCTGCTCCACGCTTTGGGACCGTACCTGAAACAGGATCGGATCCAAAAGCTGGAAAAAGCTATGCGGGCAGCCAAAATGGCCCGGTTTGCCTCTTCCATCATCGGACAACCGGGACTTTTTGGGGGAGGGAGGTAAAAAAATGTATAATCGATATATTCCACAGCCCGACGGTTCTCATCGCCGCAGGCGGATGGATGAACCCAAAAGGGCGGTTCCACCCCCTGTTCATCCCAGACCCCATCAGCCTCCTGTGCGCCCCCTGATCCGCCACCCTGTCCGCCACCGGAACCACCAAAGCCCCCACAGAAAGAACCGACGGTATGTCCTGTATACGGACAAAGCACGGGCATCGGCAGCTTCTTCCGGCAGCTTCTGCCAAAGGAGCTGGACACGGGGGATCTTCTGATCCTTTTGCTGCTTCTTTTGATGGCAGGAGATTGCGAAGAGGACCGGAACAACGCACTATTGACCATGGCATTGTACTTCCTCATGTAAAAGACGCCGTCGGCATGTCCCGACGGCGTTTTCTTATTTTGCAAGGAAGCCTACCTTCTTGTAGACCTTACGCAGTGTCTTTTCTGCCACATAGGATGCCTTTTGGGCACCTGCCTGGTACACGCTCTCCAGGTATGCCTTATCCTTCAGCAGCCGCTGGGTCTCCTCACGGATTGGGCGAAGATGCTCCACCACAGCCTCACCTACCACAGGCTTAAACTTACCGTAGCCCTGGCCGGCGAATTCCTCCTCAATCTGGTCGTAGGACTGTCCGGTGACTGCGGAATAGATGGTCATAAGGTTTGCCACACCGGGCTTGTTCTCCTTATCGTAACGGACACAGTTTTCCGTATCGGAATCGGTGATAGCCCGCTTGAACTGCTTCATAATGACTTCCGGAGGGCTCATCAGGAGCACACTTCCGGCATCCTCACTTTCGGACTTGGACATCTTTGCCGTGGGGTTGGTCAGGCTCATGATCCGGGCACCCACCTTAGGGACGAAAGGCTCCGGGATCTTGAACACATCTCCGTAAATGCCGTTGAACCGGCGAGCAATCACATGGGTCAGCTCCACATGCTGCTTCTGATCTTCTCCTACAGGCACCAGATCCGGCTGGTACAGCAGAATGTCCGCCGCCATCAGCGCCGGATAGGTAAACAGACCTGCATTGATATTATCCGCGTTCTTGGCGGACTTGTCCTTAAACTGGGTCATACGGCTCAGCTCACCAAACATAGAATAGCAGTCCAGCACCCAGCCCAGCTCCGCATGCTGATGAACATGGCTCTGGACAAACAGGGTGTTCTTCTCCGGGTCAAGACCGCAGGCAATGTACTGTGCCAGCTGTTCCAAGGTTCTGCGGCGCAGATCCTGGGGGTTCTGACGGACGGTGATGGCATGCAGGTCTGCCATAAAGTAAAAGCAGTCATACTGCTCGGCGCGCTCTGCCCAGTTCTTCACCGCACCCAAATAGGAGCCAAGGGTCAGATCGCCGGAGGGCTTAATGCCCGAAAGCATTCTCTTCTTCTGTACTTCTTCCATAATTTTCGCCTCTTTTTCTTGATTTCCTGTATTCTACCACAGGCAAAGGAAAAACGCAACGGGAAATTGACTTTCCCGGAGAGACTATGGTATAATGTGTATGGTTATACGCCAAGGAGAGAAAACTTGCAGATACAAGGAGATTGCCCTATCCGCAGCATAGAATCCCGCCGGAATAGACCTTAAGGTGTTCTGCAATTGATTTTGGATCAAATGGATAAGTGAGGTATGGATTATGGATTATACAAAGCTTGCACAGCTTCTTTTCCCGGATGTCACCGCAACACCCGGGGAACTGGAGAAAAAGTACCCCCTCCGGCAGCTTCCCGAGGGAGCAGTGGTCACCCGTATGGCTCCCTCTCCCACCGGATTCGTCCATCTGGGCAATCTGGTTCAAGGACTGACTGCAGAGCGCATGGCCCATCAAAGCGGTGGTATTCTCTTCCTCCGGGTGGAGGATACCGACGCCAAGCGGGAAGTTCCCGGCGCTGTGGAGGTGCTCATTGAAACCCTGAAGCACTACGGCATTTCCTTTGACGAGGGTGCCACCATAGACGGCGATGCCGGCAATTACGGGCCCTACCGTCAGCGGCAGAGAGCCGCCATTTACCACGTTTATGCCAAGCAACTCGTGGAGCAGGGCATGGCATATCCCTGTTTCTGCACCGAGCAGGAGCTTGCCGACATGCGTGCCCGGCAGGAAGCAGGTAAGGAGACCACCGGCTATTACGGAAAGTACGCCATTTGGCGTGACCGCGCTCTGGAGGACATTCAGCTGCAGCTGGATGCCGGAAATCCCTGGGTGCTGCGGTTCCGTTCCACCGGTTCTGTGGAGAATCAGTTTAAGTTTGACGATCTTGTCAAGGGCAAGCTCACCGTTACGGAAAATGACGTGGATCATGTTCTGCTCAAATCCGACGGCATCCCCACCTATCACTTTGCCCATGCGGTGGACGACCATCTGATGCGCACCACCCATGTGGTCCGTGGCGATGAGTGGCTGCCCACCCTCCCCTTCCACATTCAGCTGTTCAAGGCACTGGGCTTCAAGTTGCCCAAGTATGTCCATATTGGACCGCTGATGAAGATGGACGGCACCTCCAAGCGCAAGCTCTCCAAGCGGAAGGATCCGGAGCTGGCATTGACCTTCTACAAAGCCGAAGGCTTCCCCATTGAAGCCGTTTATGAGTATATCATGACCCTGCTCAACTCCAACTATGAGGACTGGCGCAGAGCCAATCCCACCGCTCCCGCAGGAGAATTCAAATTCAGCCCCAAGAAGCTGAATCCTGCCGGCAACCTCTTTGACTATGCAAAGCTTACCGATGTGAGCAAGAATGAGATCTCCAAAATGGATGCCCCCAAGGTCTACACGCTCCTTGTTCAGTGGGCAGAGGAATTCGATCCCGATTTCGCTCAGAAGCTGAAGCAGGATCCCCAGTTTGCCACCGACATCCTTGCCATCGGCAGGGGTGGCAAGAAGCCCAGAAAGGATCTTGCCACCTGGAAGGAGGCCAAGCCTTACATGGGATTCTTCTATGACGAGTACCTGGAAAAGCCGGTGTTTGACGGGAAGTTCTCCAACGACACCGTCCGGACAGCATTGGAGAAGTTCCTCGCGGCCTAT
>JAGAMQ010000053.1 GCA_017624645.1 Oscillospiraceae bacterium | reverse complement strand
CG
This sequence comes from Oscillospiraceae bacterium, assembly GCA_017624645.1. Classification (GTDB taxonomy): domain Bacteria; phylum Bacillota; class Clostridia; order Oscillospirales; family Oscillospiraceae; genus Faecousia. Next base: position 12,650 of record JAGAMQ010000053.1, on the reverse strand, counting down.
AATATTTCCATGAGCGGGGCTGCCGTGCCAGTGACCATGGCTTTGAAGCTGTTGTGCCCTTCCGTCCTGTGACCATGGAGCAGGCAAATGCCGCTTATCAGAAGGCGTTGACAGGCAAGACTCTGGAGCAGGAGGAGATTGCAGGGTATCAGACTGTGCTGATGCTGCACCTTGCCAGGGTGTATCACCGGCGGAATATTGCCATGCAGATCCACTACTCCTGCCTGCGCAATACCAATGACCGGATGTTCCGTACCCTTGGTCCCGATGCCGGCTTTGATGCCATTGCCCAGAATGTCTGCGGAGTGAACATCTTCCGGTTGCTGTCTGCCTTGGACGAGACTCACCAGTGCCCCAAGACTATCCTGTATTCTCTGAATCCTGCAGACAATGCCCAGCTTGTGACCTTAGCGGGAAGCTTCCAGGACAGCACGATCCCTGGCAAGATCCAGCACGGCTCCGCATGGTGGTTCAATGACAACAAGACCGGCATGGAGGAGCAGATGATCAACCTTGCCAATCTGGGCATTTTGGGCAACTTTATCGGTATGCTCACGGATTCCCGCTCCTTCCTCAGCTACGCCCGGCACGATTATTTCCGCCGGATCCTGTGCAACCTGCTGGGACGGTGGGTGGAAAACGGCGAGTACCCCAATGATGACGCTGCACTGAAGCGCATCGTGGAAGGTATCTGCTTCCAAAACGCCAAACGCTATTTTGATATCTAAAAAAACCGGGATGCGCATCTAGACTACGCATCCCGGTAAATTATATGCTTACTTGCAGAATTCCTTTGCCACTTCCACAATGTGCTCGGAGGACAATCCGAACTGCTTCAGCAGAGCTGCGGCAGGGCCGGAGTGACCGAATTCGTCGTTGACGCCGATGCGCTTGACAGGAGTGGGCAGCTTTTCAGACAGCAGGCTGCAGACAGCCTCGCCCAGACCACCGATGACGGAGTGCTCCTCGCAGGTGATGATCTTGCCGCACTTCTTGGCAGCGGCCAGAACCAGCTCCTCGTCCAGGGGCTTGATGGTAGCCATGTTGATAACCATAGCGTCGATGCCGGCAGCTTTCAGCTCCTCGGCAGCGGTGATGGCTTCGTAAACCAGCAGGCCGTTGGCGATGATGGCAACGTCAGTGCCGTCCTTGACGATCTCGCCCTTGCCGATCTGGAACTTGTAGTCTTCCCCATGGAACACAGGCACGGCCAGACGGCCAAAGCGCAGGTACACGGGACCCTTGTGCTCATAGGCAGCCTTTACGGCAGCCTTGGCTTCCACATCGTCGGCGGGGCAGATAACAGTCATGCCGGGGATGGAACGCATCAGAGCGAAGTCCTCGCAGCACTGGTGGGAAGCACCGTCCTCACCAACGGAGATACCGCCGTGGGTAGCGCCGATCTTCACATTCAGGTGAGGATAGCCGATGGAGTTGCGGACCTGCTCAAAGGCACGGCCTGCAGCGAACATGGCAAAGCTGGAAGCAAAGGGCACCAGACCGGCGGTGGACATACCGGCGGCGGCACAGATCATGTTTGCCTCAGCGATACCGAAATCATAGTGGCGGCCGGGGTATGCCTTCTGGAATACGCCGGTCTTGGTGGCACCTGCCAGGTCGGCATCCAGAACCACCAGATCTTCACAGGTTGCGCCCAGCTCACAAAGAGCAGCGCCATAGCTATCGCGGGTTGCGACTTTCTTCATTTCAGCCATAATTATGCCTCCAATTCTGCAAGCTGCGCCTTCAGCTCTTCCATTGCCTGAGCGTACTCGGCGTCGTTGGGAGCCTTGCCATGCCAGCCGGCCTGATTCTCCATGTAGGAAACGCCCTTGCCCTTGGTGGTCTTGACCACGATGGCGGAGGGAACACCCTTGGTTTCCCGGGCCTTGGCGAAAGCAGCCTCAATGGCCTCGAAATCGTGGCCGTCGATCTGCTGTACCTGGAAGCCGAAGGCCTCCAGCTTATTTACGATGGGGTAGGGGCTCATAACGGTATCCACAGCACCGTCGATCTGCAGACCGTTGTTGTCCACAACGATGCACAGGTTGTCCAGCTTGTAGTGGGCAGCAGCCATGCAAGCCTCCCAGACCTGACCCTCCTGGATCTCGCCGTCACCCAACAGGGTGTAGACGCGGTTTTCCTTGCCGGTGTGCTTGGCAGCCATTGCCATGCCCACGGCAGTAGAGATGCCCTGACCCAGGGAGCCGGTGGACATGTCAACACCGGGAACGGTGTTCATGTTGGGGTGACCCTGAAGGTAGCTGTCGATGTGACGGAAGGTGGGCAGATCCTCCACAGGGAAGAAACCACGGTTGGCAAGGGTGGCATACAGACCGGGGGTGGTATGACCCTTACTCAGAACAAAACGGTCCCGATCCTCCCACTTGGGGTTCTTGGGATCGATGTTCATTTCCTTGAAGTACAGATAGGTGAATACCTCTGCAGCAGACAGACTGCCGCCGGGATGTCCTGCCTTGGCACCGTAGGTGGATTCGATCACACCCATGCGGACCTTGCAGGCAGTGATTTGCAGTTGCTTCTTTTCACTGTTTTGCATGATTTGCCTCCTTTTTCTTCTCCGCTTCACGCGGCTGCAGTCAAAAGACCGCAGTTGTTTAGTCTATATTACCATTCCTTTGTCCAAGTTGCAAGAGGTTTGGTGTTTTTTTGGTAAAATTACCCGTCAGCACCCTGTCTCCGTCGGCGGGGGTCATATTTCCTCTTTGTTGCGGAACTGCCTGCGGTACTGGGAGGGAGTCTTTCCCATAACCTTCTTGAATTTGCTGCAAAAATATGCCTGGGAGGAAAAACCGCACTGAGATGCAATTTCTCCCACGGAAAGCTCTCCCTCCGCCAGGGCTAACCGGGCTGCAAGGATCCGGTGGGCAAGGGCTTGCTGGGCAGGGGTCCTGCCGTAGGCGCTGGTGTAAAGCTTGTGCAGATAAGTGGGGTCCAGGTTGCTGATCTCTGCCAGCCGTTTCAGGGACAGATCCTCCCCCGGATGCTCCCGGATGTATCGGTCCACCTTAATGAGGGTATCCCGATGGAGGAAAGGTCCCCGCTGCTGGGTGTCATCGGTAAGTCGCTGCTTTGCCAGAAGAGCAATGATCTGGCAGGTGCAGCTTTGCAGCTGCATCCTGCCGGCAAGGGAACGCTTGTCCTCTGTAGACATCATCCGCTGGATCAGCGTCACCACTGCGTCCATATCCCACAGGGGTGCGGAATCGGGGAGCTGATCAAAAAAATCGCACAGTTGGGGGTCTTGGGTGACGATGTTGATAAAATAGCATTTGTAGTGAGCTACAAGCTTTTGCCGCTGTCCCGGACGGAACAGATTGTAATGGCCTTTGCGTACCGGACGGAATTTTCCGTCGGCGATGCTGCCCCCGGGGTGGTCCTCGGTATAAAATTCAAACTCATAGGCGCTGATGGAGTCCAGCGGGTAGGAACTGTTTTTTTTGGCGATGGCAACGGTGCCGAAACGAAAAAGTGAAAAATGTGGAAGCTGCATAACAGCACCCCCTGTTTTACCAAGATTTTGAAATTTTCTTGATATTATCATAGCATATATGTGACTTTTGTTCAATATTTTTATAAAAAGTTTTGAAAAAACAAAAAACGCCCGATGGTTTGCCTTGGTATAAATACCAAGATTTTTATAATCCATGCCAAAAAGTCGAAAGACATACCCAGTTGGGGTTGCTATAATAATTCTATATAGGAGAGGAGGTCCTTGTGTGGATATTCGAAAAGAAGCCGGAGGGTTGACCCAGGATGTAATTTCCTGGCGACGGCGGCTTCATGAAAACCCGGAGCTTTCCGACCATGAGGAGGATACCGTTGCCTTCATTCTGGAAAGATTGCAGGAAATGGGTATTACATGTGTGGATGTGCCCCAAGGCGGTGTCATGGGTTTTATCCACGGTGCCAAACCGGGAAAGACCGTGCTGCTCCGGGCGGACATTGATGCCTTGCCTATGCAGGAGGATCCCTGCAACGAAAAACAGCCCAAGGCTTGTGTCAGCCAACGGCCCGGTGTCGCCCACACCTGCGGACACGATACCCATGCTGCCATGCTGCTGGGTGCCGCCCGCTTGCTCCATGAACACGCATCGGAGTTTTCCGGCTCTGTGGTTCTGTATTTTGAGCGGGGCGAGGAAAACGGCAACGGCGACTATTACATGATGCAGTATCTGCTGGAAAACAACATCCATATCGACGGCTGCTGGGCAATGCACATCCGCACCTATCTGCCCACCGGCACGGTGAGCATTTTGGACGGGGGCGTGTTTGCCGGCAATACCAGCTGGTCGGCCTCTGTCAGCAATGAAAAGGGCAACGCCCTTGCCTGCTGCTGTGCCATCATCCAGAGCCTGAACACATTGCGGATGCGAAAAATCTCTCCCTTCCAGCGGGTGACCCTTTCCAATACCAAACTGCAGTTCGGCACAGACAAGGTCACAGTTCCCGGCACCTGTCAGATCAGCGGAACCTGCCGCTACTACGATCTGGAGGGTGTGGGCCGTCCTATGCGAGATGCCATCTATGAAACCATTCAAGCTACCTGCAGCGCCTACGGCTGCGACGTTACCTGCAAAAAGGGCGCTACCACCCGGGGCGTGATAAACAACAGTCAGTGCTGTGACCTTGCCCGAAAAGCGGTGGGAGCTGTCCTGGGACGGGAAGCGTTGGTGGACAGTGAGCCTGCCATGGGCGCTGAAAGCTTCTCCATTCCCTCGGCCTACTGGCCCGGTGTCTACGCCTTTTTGGGCGCCGGAAATCCGGAAAAGGGCATGACCGCCCTTGGGCATCACCCCAAATTTGATCCCGATGAGGATGCTTTCCAATACGGCGTTGCCGCCACAGTCGCATATGCCCTTGCTTTCCTTTCCAATGAAGAAATCATTGAGTTTAAGGGATTCCGGGGGAGTATTGATGATTATTTAGCATCTTTGAGGGGGTAACGGTTATGGAATTTGAGATCCTGATACAGGGCAGGGGCGGCCACGGCTCCCGACCTGACCTTTGCAGCAATCCCGTGGATTGCTTTACCGCTGTCTATACCGCCCTTCAACCTATGGGGTGCCGGTTCCGTTGGGTGGATGGAGGCACCTCTGCCAACATCATTCCGGACACACTGTCCTTTGCGGTTCTTTGTGACGCGTCCTGTTGGGAAGCTTTGGAGCAGTCCGTGAAGAACGTTTGTAAAAACTATAACTGCAGCCCCGTGCTGCAGAAAAAAGGAGAATAATAGCAATGGAAAACATTCTGAAAAGTCTGCAGCCTCTGCCCCAGGAGGCACAGCTTCTGGAAGGCGCTGCACTGGTACTTACCCCCGGCAGCCGCTTCTGGGTCACCGCACCGGAAGCAGAGAAAGGCCCTGTACTGACTGCCGCACAGGAGCTAAAGGCATTTCTGCAGCACCACTGCGGTGAGGATTGCTTCAGCCCCGACGGCATCCCCGTGGTGCTGGAGCTGGGCGATGCGCCTCAGCAGGTGAAGAATGAAAAGGAAGCCTACAAGCTTACCGTTACCGAAAAGGGCATCACCGTCACCGGCTTTGGTGCAAGCGGCCTTTTCTACGGCACGGTCACCTTGAAGCAGCTGATGCGTTGGGACAGTCGCGGCTGCAGCGTACCTGCACTGGAAATTCTGGACTGGCCGGACTGTGCTTTCCGTGCCTACAAGCAGGAGTGCCGCTACGGCTCTAACATGATGGAAAAGCAGGACTGGTTCGACATGATCGACGATCTTGCTTCCAAGAAGATCAACCATCTCACCGTTGCGATTTATGGCTGCTGGGAGCTGCAGTACGACGGCAGATTGGCAGAGTATCTGTACCTGCCCATCAAAAACTATCCCCAGCTTAAGACACCCATGACCGTGCGCTATTATTCTCCTACCGAGAAAAAGTGGTTTGATTACGAGCAGCTGCCCCCCATGTTCCGGGACAATTTCCTGGGCGAGGTGATCCGCTACGCCAAGGATCATGGCATGGATGCCATCCCCGGCATCAACTCTATGGGCCACAACACCCTGTTCCCCCGGCTGGTTCCGGAGGCTGCCCCCATCAACGACGAGGGTGTCAAGCAGCCTACCGGCTTCTGCACCTCCAGTGAGGAGACCTATAAGCTGCTGTTTTCTGTCTATGATCAGATCATTGACGAGTATCTGATCCCCAACGACCTGGATAGCTTTGCCATCCACCTGGACGAGGTGTGGGAACAGTACGGCATCAACACGGAGGAGCCCTATAGCCTGACCACTCCCTGGTGCCGGTGCGAGAAGTGCCGGGACAAGAGCCGGGCAGAGATCTTCATCGAGCACGCCATCCGCTGCATCAAGCACCTGAAGGAAAAGGGAATCCGCACCGTCATGGTGGCCCACGATATGATCGCCGCCAAGCGCTCCAAGCTGGGTGATATCAGTGAAGACTTCCAGCGCCGGATCAAGGAAGAGGGACTGGAGGATGTAATGCTGTTCAGCTGGTGGTGGTACCACGATGTGATAGAAAAGCTGGACTTCACCCGTGTGCCGGACGATATCGGTTTGCGTAGTGCTTTCTGCGCCTGGAACGGCTACTACATCTGGGAGATCCTGACCAATCCTCTTAAGAACTGCCAGATCATGGCGAACATGAACCAGGAAAACAAGTGTGGCGAGGGAATGTACCAGTATGCCATGTATGACCTCAGCTATGACCGGGTCCACGACTGCTTCTCCGACTACGCCTGGAATTTCGAGGCTACCGGTGATACGGAAGCGGTTACAGACCGGTATGTGCGTCGTCATTTTGGCCCCATGGAGGAAAAGGTGCGCCATGCTTACCGGCTCATGGACTGGATCACCGAGGAGCGTAAGGAAAACAGAACTCCCGAGGATCCCACCCAAAAGATCCTTTGCTCCTTCTTTACCCTGCGCAAGCTCAGCTATTATTCTCACTGCTATTTCAACAAAGACCAGGTCTACCCCAGACATTTCCCCGGCAGTGTTTTTGACATGTACCTGCCTCACCGCAAGGAAGTGGAGCGGATCATCTATGCCACCGCTTCCATGGGTAAGGAAGCCATGGAGATCTTCGAGGAAGCGGCACGGACTCCCGGCTGTAACCAGGAGATGGCACGGCGTATGGCCTACGAGTGCCATAACTATGTGGTGCTGGCACAGGACTGGATCGCTTTCTTCCAGATGCTGGATATGAAGGACAACAAGGCCATCGCCCAGCTGGCACGGAAGCGTCAGGCTGCCCGTCTGGCACTGATGGAGCACTGCGAGCAGGCTAAGGAGGCCTGGGTGTGCAAGGCAGCCACCATGCGCAACCACTCCATTTTCATGCAGACCTTTGCTGATATTGCCACTTATCTGGAAAACGATCCCAACGCCAAGCTGAATCTTATGGACATCCGTGAGATCACCAGTCCCCAGCTGTGGAGACTGCGCTGACCCGTGATATACCCGTCATCACAGGGTGGCTTGACTTGCCCCCTGTGATGACGGAAAATGCATAGAAATCCCTATTATCTTAAGAAAGAAGGCGCTGTTATGAAAAAATTGTTCACAATTCTTTTGGCATTGTCCATGCTTGCCCTGTGCGCCTGCACGCCGGCAGGCGAGGACGCAAAGCCCCAGGTGTTTTCCGCAGGCTATGCACGGGCAGACATTACCCCGGAAAATGGTACCATCCTTGGTGGCTACGGCGATAAGGACCGGTTCAGCGAAGGCGCGCTGGACTATCTGTATACCACCTGTGTTGCAGTTTCCGATGGGAGCGGTGACCCTGTGCTGCTGATGACCAGCGACATGGTTCGCGGCGACTGGGCAGATGAGCTGCGGAAGGCTGTTTCCGAAGCCACCGGTGTTCCCATTGACAATGTGATCCACGCCACTACCCACACCCACTCCGGTGCGGAACCCCAGCTGGAGGGCGGTTATAAGCAGCCCCTTACGGAAGCTATGAAAAAAGCTGCAACAGAAGCCATCGCAGATCTTGCTCCGGCGCAGATCGAGATCGGCAGCACCCAGGTGGAAAATCTGAGCTTTGTGCGTCATTACACCACCGACACCGGTATCGTTATTGGCGATAACTTTAGACCCGATGGTGCCGGTAGTATTACCGGACATACCACCCAGGCGGACAGCCTTTTGCAGGTGATCCGTTTTAACCGCGGAGAGAAAAAGCCGGTGGTCATGATCAACTGGCAGGGCCATCCCACCCTGGCAAGTACCACTATGGCAAACGGCAAGGAAACCAGAAGTCTGGCATCTGCCGACTATATCGGCTTCTGCCGCAGCTATGTGGAAGATGAACAGGACTGTCTCTTTGCCTTCTACCTCAGCGGTTCCGGCAACCTTAATGCCTACAGCCGGATCGACGGTGAAGGTGTCAAGCATCCCAAGGTCTACGGAGAGAAGCTGGGCAGCGCTGTGGTTTCTGTTTTGTCGGATATGAAGGCAGTGGAAACCGGAACTGTTTCCAGCACCCGGAAGGTTCACAAGGGAACCTCCGCCACTGGCGGAGCACTGGACCTGCCTTTCTACGCCGTGCAGGTGGGCGACATCAGCTTTGTTACCTCTCAATATGAAATGTTCGATACCAACGCCAGGAACATCAAGGACCAAACTCCCTTCGAGATGACCTTCGTGCTGACCCTGACCAACGGCAAGAACGGCTACATGCCCACTCAGGAATGTTGGGATTATGAGGGCTGCTACGAGGTGGGAATGTGTAATTACGCCCGTGGCACTGCAGAGCTGATGGAAAAGGAATACCTGCAGGCCCTGCAGGAGCTCCACAACGGAAAATAAACATTCATAATTAGTAGACGAATACACCGCACCAAGGCCCTCTTCTCAGAGGCGTCTTGGTGCGGTGTACATTTTAACAGTCCAACAAATTCCAATTTTCGAGCTGTTTAGGCTTGTGACGTGCCTGTGCCTCCCTCTGACGAGGGAGGTGGATTTTGCGAAGCAAAAGACGGAGGGAGAGAAAAAGCAAGGTATCTACTACCCCTCAGTCGAAAATCAAAGATTTTCGCCAGCTCCCCTGACAAGGGGAGCCTTTGGCTGGTGCGAAATTTGAAACCGTTCAATAAATTGTTATTTTCGTGGTGGTACCGTTAAATCATCAACGGTTCGATCTGACGGAGCTAACAAGACCGGACCAATCCGTTTTTTCATAGATTCCAAACAGGAAATATGATTATCTATCTGATCATATACTGATCTGCCGTAATCCAGCCAAAAGGTTTGCATCTCTCCATAAGGATAGAGTTGCCGATATCTGGCAAGAATGAGGACCAAAATATCCCTGACTTCTGTTTCAGTTGCTTCTGAAATGGCAGTTACCCAATCGATCATACAAATCCCTCCTTTTATATGATAACACTTTGTTTGTATAATTTCAAGATGTGTACTGCTATAATGTTATCAAAGTTTTAGCGAGGTGTTAGTATGGCGACGAACAAGGTGCAAACCGGTATCCGTTTTGAACCGGAACTTTTGTATAAGATCACATATGTTGCCAAGGAGAACAAGCGATCCCTAAATGCCCAGCTTGAATATCTCGCACAACTTTGTGTGCGGGAATTTGAAGATGCCAACGGGTCGATTCCTGTAGATGAAGAACGCTTGTACCGCAAATAAACAACCGCCCCCGGTTCTGTAGCGAACCGGGGGCGTCTCTTGTATGGTGTTATTCTGACAGAATCCCGTCCCGGAAGGGCTCTGCGCCGGTGACGGTCAAAATTTGATTGTGCAGGTTTTCTCCACGGTAATAGACCTTCACATAGTTGGGGGCGTGGCCGGTGAAATATTCTCCCTCCGGCTCTTCAAACAGCACCTGCAGGGGCTGCCCCTTCAATGTGCCCAGATAGGAAAGGCGCATTTCCTCTGCCACGGCGATGGCGCGGCGGCTTCTTTCCTCTTTTACAGCGTTGGGATGCTGCCCGGGCATTTTGTCTGCCGGGGTGCCGGGGCGACGGGAGTAGGGAAAGATGTGCATATCCGCAAAGGCACATTTCCGGATAAAGGCAAGGCTCTGCCGGAATTCTTCCTCCGTTTCTCCGGGGAAGGCAACGATCATGTCGGTAGTCACGGCACAGCCGGGGAAGGTTTCCTTCAGAAGCCGGACACTCTCCAAAAAACGGGCGGTGTCATACTTGCGCTTCATGCGCTGCAGCACCGTATCACAGCCGGACTGCATGGAAAGGTGGAACTGGGGACAAAGTCCCGGGATATTCTTAAGTGCCTGACAAAATTCTTCGGTGATGATCCGGGGCTCCAAAGAACCCAGCCGCAGCCGCAGTCCCGGCACTGCTTCACTGACTGCTGCCAGCAGCAGGGGAAGCTTGGGCTTTCCGGGGAGATCTGTGCCCCAGGAGGCGATCTCGATGCCGGTAATGACGATTTCCCGATAGCCCTGCTGTGCCAGCTCCGTTGCCTGCTGTACCACCAGCTCCACGGGAGCGGAGCGCACCGGTCCCCGGGTGTAGGGAATGATGCAGTAGGTGCAGAAATTCACGCAGCCGTCCTGCACCTTCAGCATGGCACGGGTGCGACCCTCCAGACCCCCGGCGGGAAGTATTTCAAATTCCCGGCGGGCAAGGGCTCTGTCCACTTTGCATCGTCGCTGCTTGTCCAGGGCACAGGCCAGAAGGTCCTCCAGGAAAGCCTGCCGGTCTCCGGACCCTCCGATGACGTCAGCTTCCAGCTTGGCTGCTGCTTCCGGGTCATGCTGGCTGTAGCAGCCGCAGACCCCGATCACTGCCCCGGGGTGCTCCCGGCGGCAGCGCCGCAGTATCGCCCGATTCTTTTTGTCAGCCACGGCGGTAACGGAGCAGGTGTTGATGATATAGCCGTCACAGTCCTGGGAGAAATCTCCGATCTCATGCCCCCGGCTGCGCAAAAGCTGCTCCATGGCCTGGGTCTCGTACTGGTTGACCTTACAGCCAAGGGTATAAAAACCGAACCGCAACTTACTTCTCCAGAGCCATGACCTTGTCGATGCGGCGCTGATGCCGTGCTTCACCGGAGAAGGCAGTGTCCAGCCAGGTGTCCACGATCTCAAAGGCAAGCATCTGCCCTACCACGCCGGCACCAATGGCCATCATGTTGGTGTCGTTATGCTCCCGGGTCATACGGGCAGACATCACATCGCTCAGAAGGGCACAGCGAACGCCCTTGACCTTGTTGCAGGTAATGGATACACCGATACCGGTGGTGCAAAGGACGATGCCCTTCTCACATTCGCCGGAGGCAACGGCCTGGGCTGCAGGGGCTGCAAAGTCAGGGTAATCGCAGCTGTCCAGAGTATGGGTGCCAAAGTCCTTGACTTCGTGACCTTGCTGGGTGAGACGCTTCACCAGAGCGTTCTTAAGATCCAGTGCGCCGTGATCGCATGCAATAGAAAGTTTCATTGAGATATCCTCCTGTAGTAGGTTATTTATAAAATATATCCGCCATTGACGGAAAGTACCTGTCCGGTAACGAAATCGGCGTCGGCAAGGTATGCCATGGCCTGTGCCACATCCTCCGGTTTTCCGTTTCTGCCCACGGGGGTGTCCTGCCGCAGCTGCTCCATGGTTTCAGGACTGACATCCTTACACATATCCGTCAGGATCACACCGGGGGCAATGCAGTTGACCCGGATGCCGCTGGGTCCCAGCTCCTGGGCCAGTGCCTTGGTCAGAGCGATCACCGCACCCTTGGTGGCGGAGTAGGCTGCTTCGCAGGAAGCACCGGTGATGCCCCACATGGAGCTGACGGTGATGATGCAGCCTTGCTGCTTTTTAAGGAATCCGGGCATGGCTGCGTTGACGCAGTGGTAAATGCCCTTGACATTCACATCAAAAAGCCTGTCCCACTGCTCCTCCGGCAGCTGGCTCATAAGCCCATAGTGGCAGATGCCTGCGTTGCAGATCAGAATGTCTACATATCCCATTTTTTGGAAGGCTTCCGCAAGGGCTTTTCGGTCTGCTACGTCGCAGCGGATGCCGGTGGCACCGGTTTCTCTGCTAACTGCCTGTGCCGCTTCGTCATGGATATGGTAGAGGAAAAATACCCGATCCCCCCGGGCGGCAAAGAGCCGCACCGCCGCGGCACCGATGCCCCGGGATCCTCCGGTGATCAATACAGTTGACATAACATTGCTCCCATAAAAGATATACTAATTGCTGCTTTTCGGGATGTTCCATTTCTGCCGCAAGAACGATATCGGGCACAATCAGGATACGTGATGATATCTACAGTCTGACCCACGAATGGAAAAAACGGCTGCCGGAGGGCAGCCGTTTTCGGTCATCTTCTGCGGCTCTTTGTCCGGTGGTCGGAATACTGACGGATGGAAGAGATCTTGCTGTCAGATTCGGACATAAAGGCCTTAAGCTTTTCTTCAAACAGCTGGTCAGCGGTTTTGGGAGCCGGAGGGGGAGTGGGGGAGGAACTGCGGCTGGGATGGGGCGCACCCTCTCTGCGGGGGGCGCTGCCACGGAAGCCTCCGCCGGGGCGCTGCTCCCGCTGGGGCTTCGGCTCCAGTCGCTTCATGGAAAGGTTGATCTTTCCACCCTCGGCGGACAGGACCATGACCTTTACCTCCTGACCCTCGGTCAGGTGCTGGCGAATGTCGCTGACATAGGAATTGGACACTTCGG
>JAGAMQ010000052.1 GCA_017624645.1 Oscillospiraceae bacterium | reverse complement strand
GCAGTACTTCATAAGGAAGTACTGCCACTGGGCAGCCTTTTTTATGCATAGGGGTATCGAGGGTGTATGCATTAAATCAACAAAGTATCAAATTGGAATTTGGATGGGGATTATTGGGCTTGCAGAAATTCCCGGACAGACTGGGCAATGGGGCAGTCACTGGCGTGGGGACAATCCGGGAAGCCGCAGTCGATCTCATCCAGAGCACCGTCTACAGTGACGGCGCAAACGGTGCGACTGCCGTCCAGTACCCGGCAGTAGCCGCTGAAGAAGCTTTCTTTTTCCATCATTCTTCCTCCGTGATGCAGATGCCCATGGGGAAAAGGTTGCCCGCCTGCAAACCGTGGTGCAGAAGCACCTTGCCTGTGGGGATCTCCCAAGGCTCCCCGCTTCGGTTTGCATAAATCTTTACATGCTGACCGTTGAGGCTTCGGGTGTACCCCAGTCTGCCCCCGCCGGCATGGAAAAATGTCAGTTCTCCGGTGCGCAGAGCTTCAAACTCCTTGCGCAGCTGACCCAGCGTCCGGAAGTGGGCAAGAAGCTCCGAATCTTCCCTGCCCCAAGGGTAGGTGCGGCGGTTAAAGGGGTCCCGGCAGCCTTCCATGCCGACTTCGTCACCGTAGTACAGACTTGGGCTGCCCGGCAGAGTGTATTGCAGTGCAGACGCCAGCAGCAGCCGCTCTTTGGCACATTCATACTCCCGGGGGGAGAATTTTCTCTGTGCCATCTCCTCCCGACTGCCCTCCCAATCGCCCATGAGCGTGGTGAGGATGCGCATGGTATCGTGGGTGCCCAGCAGATTCATGTTGCAGTCCACCACCTGCCGGGGATAGTTTTCCAAAATGGACAAAACGGTGCGGCGCAGCCGATTTCCGTCATCCTCTCCCCGGGCAAATTCCACAATAGCGGTGCGGAAAGGGTAATTCATCACGCTGTCCAAAGTCCCGTCCACAAAGTAGCGCCGGCGGACATCGTAGGCGATTTTATTGGAGGCATCCTCCCACACCTCGCCCATGAGCAGCGCATCCTGCCGGTGACGGCGCAGGTGCTTTTTCAGCTCTGACATAAACTCGTTGGGCAGCTCGTCTGCCACATCCAGCCGGAAGCCGTCGGCACCCTGCCCCAGCCAGTAAGCAAGGACAGAGTCTTCCCGGCGGAAAATATAATCCATGAAGCCGGGGTGCAGCTTGTTCACCGTGGGCAGGGTGTCAAAGCCCCACCAGCAGTTGTATTGGTCCGGATATTCCGTGAAAGTGAACCAGTTACGATAGGGGGAATCGGGACAGCGGTAGGCACCGGTGCCCCCGAAGCTGCCCTCTTTGTCAAAGTACAGGCTGTTGGAGCCGGTGTGGGAGAACACGCCGTCCAGTATTACCCGGATACCCAGTTTGTGTGCTTCCCGACACAGCTCCCGGAAATCCTCCACCGTACCCAGCATAGGGTCAGGGGTTTTGTAATCGCCGGTATCGTAGCGGTGGGAGGAGAAGCTTTTGCTGATGGGATTCAGATACAGGATGGTGGTGCCAAGGGAGGCAATGTAGGGGAGTTTTTCCGTAATACCCTTGAAATTGCCGCCGTAGAAATCGTTGTTCAGCACCAGTCCCTCCGGCGTAGGACGCCAAGTCACCTCTTCCTCCCAGCTTTCGTGGAGGGTATAAGGTTCCAGCTTGCCTGTAAGATCGCAGTCCCCCCGCTTGCAGAACCGGTCCGGGAAAACCTGATAGATCACAGCGCCCCTTGCCCACTGGGGGACAGTATGGGACTCCGGAACGCAGCTTACCTGCCACAGGTCTCCTGCTTCCATGTTGGTGTCCTCCCCCTGCTTAAACAGGCGGAAAGTACCGGTGCAGCCGGTGATGCGGAAATAGTAGAACAGCAGCCCCGGCTCTTCCAGATGAAAGCGTCCGCACCAGATATCATAGGGACCTTCTTTGCGGGAAAAGGTCATGGAACACTCCCGGAAGAAGGAGCCATCCTCCCTTTGAAAAACGCACTGTACTGCGGTGGTGCCCACGGTTTCTGGAATGTGGATATGCAGCATACATTCCTGCCCCGGAAGAAGACAGCCAAAGGGATCCTTATGGCAAAGGATTTGTGAGTTGAATAAAATGCGCATGAAAAATCTCCTGAGAATAGGGATTTGTTTTTCCTTAAGCATATCCTATTTTGGGAAAAAGGTCAAGAAAAACCGGGGGTGTAACACCCCCGATTTCGGTTTTATTGGTTGCGCATCTTCTCAAACAGCTCCATATACCGGGCGGCAGGTTTGTCCCAGCTGAAATCCTGCGCCATGCAGGTCTTCTGCAGCTTGCGGAAGCCTGCCCGGTCGTCCCGGAACAACGAGATGCACCGCTTCAACGCAGCGTAGAAATCGTCGGCATTGTAGCTTTGGAAGGTAAAGCCCAAGCCGCCCTTTCCCTTTTCGTCCACACCAGGCACGGTGTCCCGGAGACCGCCGGTGGCGTGGACTACGGGGACAGTGCCATAGCGCATGGCGTTCATTTGGCTTAAGCCGCAGGGCTCACTCTTGGAGGGCATCAGATAAATGTCACCGCCGGCATAGATCCGGGCGGCAAGACCCAGATCAAAGGTGATCTTTGCGGCTACCCGATGGGGGAATTCCTCCGCAAGATCCCGGAAGAACCGTTCAAAATGCTCCTCACCGGTACCAAGGATCAGAAGCTGGGCATCTTCTTCCCACATAAGCCGACGGGCAATATAGCAAAGAAGATCCAGTCCCTTGTGACCTGCCAGACGGGTGACCATGACCATCAGCGGTACATCCTTATTTACCGGCAGCCCCACCTCTTCCTGGAGAGCAGCCTTGCATTTGGCTTTGCCCCGGGCAATGGTGGAGGCATTGTAGTGGGCAGGCAGTGCCGGGTCGGTCTCGGGGTTGAAGGTGCGGATGTCGATGCCGTTGGTAATACCGGTAAGCTTCCATGCCGCAGCGGACAGCACACCGTCCAGCCCGTGGGCGTAGTAGGGATACATCAGTTCCCGGGCGTAGCTTTCGGAAACGGTGGTGACCAAATCTGCCGTTTCAATGGCACCCTTCATCACATTCACCGCGCCGTTCATATCCAGACAGCCCCGGTATTCCCATGGCAGTGCCAACACATCGTCAAAAAAGTCGCCTTGGGCCCAGCCCTGATACTCCACATTGTGGATGGTGAACATACACCGGGTATCCGGGAACAGAGGACGGTACTGGGCTTTCAGGAACACCGGCACCGGGGCGGTCTGCCAGTCGTTGCACTGGATCACATCGGGGATGAAATCCAGCGCCACCAGTGCGTCCAGACAGGCTTTGGAGAAATAGGCAAACCGCTCCCCATCATCCAGGCTGCCGTAGATGGCACCGTCCCGGTGTCCGAAATACTGGAGATTGTCGATGAAATAGACGGTAACGCCGTCGTCCCGATCTTTCAGCCGGAGGATGCCGGCATACAGCTGCCGCCAGCCAAGGGACACATGGAACTGGGTCACCTGCTCCACCTCGTAGGCGGGATTTTCCCGGATCTTCTTATAGTAGGGAAGCATCAGCACCACCTGGTTGCCCTCAATGCGGGACAGCGCAGAGGGGAGCGCCTCCATTACGTCGCCCAGTCCGCCGGACTTTGCATAGGGCGCACCTTCGGAGGCGAGAATGGCGATCCTCATACGACCTCACCTCGTTTGATAATAATGGGTCTTGTGGGGGTGCCGATAAGCTGGGTTCCGGGACGGACGGTGACATCCTTGTCAAGGATCACGTTGCGCAGCTGGCAGCCTTCATGGACAACGGTGTCGTTCATGATAACGCAGTTCTCCACTTCGGCACCGGGGTAGATGGTCACCTGCCGGAACAACACGCTGTTCCGGGCGGCACCGCCCAACATACAGCCGTCTGCTACGGAGCAGTTTTCGATCTTGCAGTTTTCGCCGTAGTAGGTAGGCACCCGGTCCCGGACCTTGGTGTACACAGGATGGTTTCTGCCAAACAGATCGGCGCGGATCTCCTTGTGGGTCAGGGAAAGACTGTTGGCGAAGTATTCTTCCACGGATTCATTGTACATGGCAAGGCCGTCGAAGCTGTAGATATTCAGGGTGGCTTCCCCCTTCTGCCACAGACCCAGCACAAGATCCCGGTCCATGTGGTACAGATTGTGGGCAATATGCTCCTTCACCTGCTGGATCAGCCACTTCTTGGAAAGCACAAAGATATCCATGGATGCTTCGTAGTCCGCAGAAGCGGCGTAGTCCACGGTGATGTCAATGGGGTTGCCATTTTGGTCCAGCTTCACCGCAAGGTCCAGCTGCTTGTTGCCATCGGCAATGCCCTTTTTGGTCACAAGGGTAATGTCCTTGCCGCTTTCCATGTGGGAAGCGATCACCTTGGTCAGATCGATGTTGCTGAGAATGGCGGAATCGATCATTACGACAAGCTCGTCCTGAGGGCCGTACTCCAGAAAAGTCATGGCGGCGTAAAGGGATTCCAGCTTCCCCCGGTAATCGGAGGTGTGGGAGGAGGAGAATGGCGTCAAATACTCCAGGCCGCCCTCTTCCATTTCCAGTCCCCACTCTTCCCCGGAGCCCACATGGTTCATAAGGCTCTGATAATTGTGGCGGGTGACGATGCCGATGCGGTGGATACCGGCACAGGCAAGATTGGAAAGGGCAAAGTCCACCTGGCGGTAGCGGCCTCCGAAGGGCATGCTTGCCATGGTGCGCTTTTCGGTCAGGGCACTGACAGTGCCGTCATTGGCGAAAATAATACCGGTCACGTTCATGTCCTTAACCTCCTTACATCATTTCACCGGGCAAAAGCACGGTGTTGGGCTCCATGACCGTGTCCTTGCCGGTAACGCTGATCTTCTTTTTGTCCTGGGGGGCGAAAGCGCCGCCTACTACGCAGCCACGGCTGATGAGGCTGTTCTCCCCCAAAATGGCGTGGCGGACGATGGCACCGGACTCGATAACACAGCCGGGCATGACCACACTGTCCTCCACCAAAGCACCTTCACGGATGGTGCAGCCGGTGGAAATGATGCTGTGACGGACAGCACCATAGACCTCCGAGCCTTCCGCAATGAAGCAGCCCACGGTGGAGGCATCCTCATCGATGTAGGAGGAGGGGAGGGCGTTGTTCCGGGCAAAGATCCGGCTCTTTTCCTCTCCCCGGATGTTGAAGGCAGGCTCCTTGCCCAGAAGCTCCATATTAGCCTCCCAAAGGGAATCAATGGTCCCTACATCCTTCCAGTAACCGTTGAAGGTAAAGGCCATGAGCTTGTGGCCCGCAGACAGAAGATTGGGGATGATGTTCTTGCCGAAATCGTTGGCGGACTTGGGATCCTCCTCGTCTGCAATGAGGAATTCCCGCAGCACCTGCCAATTGAACACATAGATACCCATGGAGGCGTTGGTGGACTTGGGCTCCTTGGGCTTTTCCTCAAACTCATAGATAGAGCCATCGGGGTTGGTGTTTAGGATGCCGAAACGGCTTGCCTCCTCCAGGGGTACATCCCGGACGGCGATGGTGCAGGCTGCACCGTTCTTTTCATGGAATTCCACCATCTCGGCATAGTCCATCTTGTAAATGTGGTCGCCGGAAAGGACCACCACATACTCCGGATCGTAGCGCTCAATGAATGCAATATTCTGATAAATGGCATTGGCGGTGCCCTTGTACCAGCCACTCTTTTTGTCGTGGCGTTCATAGGGGGGCAGCACCTGGGCGCAGCAGTGGGACTTGTTCAGACCCCAGGGCTGGCCGTTGCCGATGTACTCATTCAGCTCCAAAGGCTGATACTGGGTCAGAATTCCCACAGTGTCAATGCCGGAGTTGACGCAGTTGGAAAGGGGGAAGTCAATGATGCGGTATTTTCCGCCAAAGGGAACTGCCGGCTTGGCAGTATTTTGGGTCAGCACCTTCAGACGGCTGCCCTGACCGCCGGCCAGAAGCATGGCAATGCAGCGTTTTTTCTGGAAATACATGGTCACAGCTCCTCATGTCAAAGTAAATAATATAAATAGGGTCAAAGGGGAAATTCTCCCACAATTAAAATAACATATTTTTTCCCGTTAGGAAAGGGGGATTTTGGCTAAAATATCTGCCAAATTTTGGTCATTTTCGACAACTTCTCCGATGGGTGCAGGGGTTTGCTTTGGCGAAGTGACGGAGGAAAGGGTCTTTTCCAGCCAGATAATGCCGTGCCATGCCCCCAGTTTGAAGCCACAGCCCGGGAAAGTAGCAAGGCGGCGGTAGCCACAAGAGAGGTGAAAGTCAACGGAAGGGGCGTTGTCAGTGGTGACAACGGCGTAAAGCAGGGTGTATCCCTGCAGCCTCAGCAGGACTTCCAGAGCGGCATAAAGCTTCCTTCCAATTCCCCGGCGGTGGATGCTGGGATGCAGATATACAGATGCCTCGGCACACCAACTGAAAGCAGTCCGCTCAAAGGGGGCACTGCCGTAGGCGTAGCCAAGAACCTCTCCCTTTTCTTCCCACACCAGCCACGGAAACTGCTTTGTGATCCCCCGGAACCGGGCGGTAAATTCTTCTGTTGTGGGAACGGTGTATTCAAAAGACACAGAGGTGCGCTCCACATAAGGAGCATAGATGGTAAGCATAGCGGGAAGGTCTGCTTCCCGGGCAAAACGAACAGACACGGTGATTCCTCCTTTTTTACCATTGTACCGCAAATCGGCGTTGCCGTCAATTTGCGGTTTTTGGTGGTTGACAAGGCGTTCTGGCGGGTATAATATAAACTCACATGACCAAACAAAGGAGGGAAAACCATGGACGCTGGCAGTAGTGGCAATATATCCGGTCGAAGTAGTCGGCGTCTGTGTGGATGCTGATCCCTTTTTGACCGTTTTGTTGCCTCATTTTTGCCTGCGTGCTTTCCATAGGGAAGGTGCGCCTTTTTATAAAATGAGGAGGGGATTTTTATGACAGAACGGTTTGTGCTTGTGGAGCAAGCACTTTCCAAGATGCTGGAGGAGAAAAAATACGCTGCCCTCCGGGATGTGCTGGTGACCATGAATCCCAGCGATATTGCAGCAATGTTCGCCGATGTAGAGCAGGAGCAGCTTCCCTTGCTGTTCCGTCTGCTGCCCAAGGAGCTTGCCGCGGAAACCTTTGTGGAAATGGAACCGGAGGAGCAGGAGCTGCTGATCCGGGGCTTTTCCGACAACGAGCTGAAGCTTCTGATGGAGGAGCTGTACGCTGACGATGCCGCAGATCTGGTGGAGGAAATGCCTGCCAATGTGGTCAAGCGGATCCTGCGCCACGCTCAGCCGGAGATGCGAAGCGCCATCAATCAGCTTCTGCGGTATCCGGAAAATACCGCCGGCTCCATCATGACTACGGAATATGTATCCCTGCGCCCGCAAATGACCGTGGAGGAAGCCATCCTGCGGATCCGCCGCCAAGGCGTAGACAAGGAGACCATCTATACCTGCTATGTCACCGAAGGGCGAAAGCTTTTGGGGCTGGTTTCCCTGAAGGATCTTCTTCTTTGTGTGGACGATGAAACACCGGTGGAAGAAATTATGTTAACCAACATCATCTCCGTCACCACCCATACGGACCGGGAAGAAGTGGCGAAGATGATGAGCAAATACCATTTCCTCGCCCTGCCTGTGGTGGACGGAGAAAACCGGATGGTGGGCATCGTCACCTTCGACGATGCTGTGGAGGTTCTGGAAGAAGAGACCACCGAGGATATGGAGATCATGGGCGGTATGCTGCCCTCGGAAAAGACGTACCTGAAAAGCACTCCCTGGGAGCTGTTCCGCAACCGGATCCCCTGGCTGATGCTTCTGATGGTCACCGCCACCTTTACCGGCATGATCATCAACGCCTTTGAAAGTGCCTTGGCAGCACAGGTGGCGCTGACGGCCTTTATCCCCATGCTCATGGGCACCGGCGGCAACTCCGGCTCTCAGTCCTCCGTTACGGTGATCCGCGCCCTGAGTCTGGATGAGCTGCGCTTCCGGGACCTTCCCCGAGTGATCTGGAAAGAAATCCGCACCGCGGTGCTGTGCGGTGTGGTACTGGCGGTGGTGTGCTTTGCAAAAATATGGCTGGTGGACCGGATGCTGCTGGGCAACACCCAAATCACCCTGATGGTGGATGCGGTGGTGTGCCTTGCCCTGCTGGTGACGGTGCTGCTGGCAAAGCTGGTGGGTGCGGCACTGCCCATGGCAGCAAAGGCCATAGGTCTGGACCCGGCAGTCATGGCAAGTCCTTTCATTACCTCTATTGTGGACGCCGTATCCTTGCTGGTGTATTTCCTTTTTGCAGGCTTCCTGTTGGGCATATAACAAAAAATACAGCCGCCTGGGTTCAGGCGGCTGTGATATTTTATGCTTAGTCCAGATCTACCATTTCCTCTTTCAGCTCGCTGCGGCGGATGAGGAAGCGGCGAATGGCAAACAGACCGGCAATACATGCCACGCAGGCAAGATTGCTCCAGGGGTCATCGTGGGACAGGATGACGTGGCGGGTGATTGCCACGGTGAGGACCTCCAAAATACTGGCAGGAGTGGTATCGATGAGCATACGCACAAACTCCAGTCCCACCACGATGGTCAGCACATGATGCAGGTAATTGCTCACATCGGCCAAATAGCCGGAGGTAGTAAACATATTATAGAACTCCAAAACCAGTGCAGACACCATCACAAGAATGGTCGCAGCAGCAATGGCACGCTCGATCCAGTGCAGCACCCGGTGAAAGATATGCTCGATCCGGTGATCGTGCTTTTCTACCTTTTCGATATGTGCCTGAAGCTTGGGGTCTTTGTTGGGCTTGGTGGGGGTACTCATAGGGGTTCCTCCTTCTATTGATGGTTCTATTATACAGAAATTTCCCCAAAAGGGAAATGTTTTTTTCAATATGCGGGAAATACTTGACAAATACCCCCGGGATAGGGTAAAAAAGAGAGGTCGATACGTGTCGATCCGACACAATGAGAGGAGATTTCCTATGACTTGGGGCTTTTTTACCGTTACCCACATTGTGACGCTGCTGCTGGCAGTTGCCACGATCTTTATTCTGCACTACGCCCTCCGGGGACGCAGCCATAAAACCCAGACGGCGGTGCTATTTCCGTTGTCATTGCTGGGCATCGCCTCCATAACTTTTAATCTTTTGGCATGGGGCAATCCCTGGGAGAATCTGCCGCTGCACCTGTGTGCTTTTAACGCTTTTACACTGCCGCTGGTGGTGCTGAAGAGCAATAAGACTTTTGGCAATGTGCTGCTTCTGTGGTGTCTGGGGGCGCTGGCAGCATTGGTGCTGAACAATGAGACCGCCGATGCGGAGCTCTTCAGCTGGACATTTTTCTTCTACTATTTCCCCCATGTGATGGAGTTTGCCATCCCCATCGTACTGGTGAGTCTGGGCAGAGTGAAGAAGGATCCCAAGTGCATCTTGTCCTCTGTGGCGCTGACTATGGGCATCTATACCTGTGTCCACTTCATCAATCTGGGACTGAACAGCTTCTTTGCCGCCCACAATATCCTTGCCCCCAACGGGGAATTGGTGTTTGCCAACTACATGTATTCCCTGGCACCCAACAACCCCCTGTCTGAGCTGTTGATCCGCATTGCCGGTCAGTACTGGCATATGTATCTGGCGCTGCCCATTCTGGTGGTGTATTTGCTGCTCGTCTACATCCCGGAGATCATCCACTATTTCAAAAACAGAAAAAAAGCACCTGTATAAGAAAACGGGAACGGCATATGCCGTTCCCCTTTTTATTGCTGCATATACTTTTTCATTTCCTGCTGTGTGGCTTCCAGTTCCTGCTCCAACTCCCGGGCAGAGACCCGGAGCACGCCGCTGCGTACCGAGCTTAACTGGATCAGGGCATCGGAGGTTGCCACCTGCACGGAATAGTTGGGACCGATTTGGGCGATCAGCTCCTCCATATAGGCATCGGCAGTCTGATTTTCCTTGGTGTAGACCACCTGAATGTTGTGGAACACCTCTTTTTCTCCAGGATTCCCCTTGACCTTGTAGCCGTCAAAGACCACCACTACCCGGGTCTTGCGGAAGCCTGCGTAGCTGGCAAGGCGGTCACACAGCAGCCGCCGGGCGGCGGACAGATCGGATTTGGCAGTATCTGCCAAATCCTGCCATGCGAAAATGATGTTGTAGCCGTCCACAATCAGGGCGGTGCTTCGAGGGGGACGGATGGTTAGCTTTTCCGTGGCGGGACGGTTGGAGGTGGCTGGGAGCCGGGTAGCGGGGGTGCCGAATTGTTTTGCCAGGGCAGCGTCCAATGTTTTGTCGCTGATGTGCAGATTCCCTGTGATTACCCGGGCGTCTCCCCCCTGTTTCCATCCGCTTTCCAGATGCATAAAGTCCCGGACCCGGTTCCATTTTACCGTGACACCGGCACCGTGGTCACAGAATACGGAATCCGGTGTATTCTCAAGATCCGCCTCCGGATCATAGGGGTTTTCCTCCAGAACCTTTTGGGTGTTGTGACAAGGGGCGTAACCCCGGAACGCAAGCTGCAGGATACCCTGCCCCTGGGTGTAGGCGGCAAGCTGCTCCGGATAGTCCCCCAAGGTGGCGGCAGGCAGCCAGCCGGTAAGCACCGTATCTTCTCCCACGGTTTCCGGGGGATCCAGCTCGCCCTGCATATTCCGGATGTCGGTGATGGCCCTGCCTACACAGGCAGAAGGGAGGGTGAGGGTAAAGTCATACCAAGGCTCCAACAGCTGATTTTTTGCCTGCATCAGTCCCTGCCGGACTGCCCGGTAGGTGGCTTGACGGAAGTCGCCGCCCTCGGTATGCTTCACATGGGCGCGGCCTGTGAGTAGGCTGATCCTCAGATCTGTGATAGGGCTGCCGGTAAGAACACCCAAATGGGTTTTTTCTTTCAAGTGGGTCAGTACCAGTCGCTGGAAATTGCCATCCAGCACATCTGTGGGACAGCGGGTCTCAAATTCCAGTCCCCTGCCGGCAGGCAAGGGCTCCAGCAAAAGATGTACCTCTGCATAGTGGCGTAGGGGCTCAAAATGGCCGATGCCCTCCACCGGCTCTGTGATGGTTTCTTTATAAAAAATTCTACCACTGTCCAGCGTAATTTCCATGTTGAAGCGCTGAGCAATGATGCTGCGCAGTACCTCCTGCTGAATCCTGCCCATGCACTGAATATGGATCTGCTTTTTGGGGGCATCCCAAAAAATGTGCAGCTGCGGATCTTCCTCCTCCAGCTGCCGCAGCTTTTGCAGCGCCACAGCAGGATCTCCACCAGCAGGCAGCTCCACCCGATAGGTCATCACCGGCTGGATAGCAGGAGGCGGGGAGGAAATTTCCGTACCAAGTCCCATGCCGATACTGGTGGCAGTAAGTCCGGTAACAGCGCACAGCTGCCCGGGGAACACCTCCTCCGGGGCGGTGAATTTGTCTCCGGAGTACAGGCGAAGCTGCACAATTTTTTCTTCAATGGCAGTACCGTCGGCATTTTCATAGCGCAGCAGCTGCCGCACAGACAGGCTGCCCCCGGTGAGTTTCAGCCAGGTGAGCCGGTTTCCTTGAGGATCCCGGGAGATCTTATAGACCCGGGCACCAAAGCCGCCGGGATAGGCGGGACGGGGGCAGTAGCTGTCCAACAGCTGGGTGAGGGTGTCTATCCCCTCCAGCTTCAGTGCAGAGCCGAAGCAGCAGGGAAAGAGCTTGCGCAGCTGCACCAGCTGACTGATCTGTGCCCGGGAGACACTGCCGGTTTGCAGGTATTCCTCCAAGGCCTCCTCATCACACATGGCAATACTCTCTGCGGCTTCCTCCAAGGGTTGGGAAAGATCCACAAAGCCGGGGCAGAAACGACTGTTCAGTTGGTCAAGCAGGGCCTGCCTGCTTTTGCCCGGCAGATCGGTTTTGTTGAAGAAGAGAAATACCGGCACCTGATACCGTTCCAGCAGACGCCACAGGGTCAGGGTTTGGGCCTGAATACCGTCGGTGGCGCT
>JAGAMQ010000051.1 GCA_017624645.1 Oscillospiraceae bacterium | reverse complement strand
CCCCAACGCTGAGATCATCCCCGTTGAAAACACTGCAGTAGCTGCTGAACTGGTTTCCAAGTCCGGACGATGCGATGTGGCTGCCCTGTCAAGCCGTGCCTGCGAAGAACTGTATGGACTGGATTGCCTGGAAGCATCTGTACAGGATGAGGGCAATAACCGTACCCGGTTTATCTGCATCAGCAAAAATCTGGAGATCTATCCCGGTGCGGATAAAACCAGCATCATGATGATCCTTCCCCATAAACCCGGTGCGCTCTATAAGGTCCTTGCCAGAATGTACGTCTTGGGTATCAATGTGATCAAGCTGGAATCCCGTCCCATCCCGGACAGAGATTTTGAGTTTATGTTCTACTTCGATCTGGAAACATCCATCTATTCCGAAGAATTTGTCCAGCTTATGTGCGAACTGGATGATCTCTGTGAAGAATTTAAGTATCTGGGAAGTTACAGCGAGGTGGTCTGATGCGGTGCGGTCTTCTTGGAAGAAAGCTCTCCCACAGCTATTCTCCGCATATTCATAAATTTCTCGGCGATTATGAGTATGCATTGTTTGAAAAAGAACCGGAAGAGGTTGAAAGCTTTCTTAGGTACGGCAATTTTGACGCCATCAATGTAACGATTCCCTACAAAAAAACTGTGATCCCCTTCTGCAACTCGCTGTCATCCCGTGCCAAGGCCCTGGGTGCTGTCAACACCATCGTCCGGCAAAGAGACGGTTCTCTTCTCGGCCACAATACAGATTTCTACGGATTTGAATACATGCTGCGCAGATCAGGTGCTTCCGTACAAGGTAAAAAGGCATTGATTCTTGGCAGCGGCGGGGCCTCTGTCACAGCATCAGCCGTACTTCAGCAGATGGGCGCACAGGTCATCGTAATCTCTCGCACAGGAACCGATAATTACACCAATCTGGACCGCCATGCAGATGCATCGGTAATTGTCAATGCCACCCCTGTGGGAATGTATCCCAATCTTGGCCAATCTCCCGTGGACCTGACGATGTTTCCAAATCTTGCATGTGTCCTTGATATGGTTTACAATCCTGCACGGACGGAGCTTCTGATGCAGGCAGAACGGTTAAATATCCCCAACGATAACGGTTTGTGGATGCTGGTTGCTCAGGCAAAAGAAAGTGCCGAATGGTTTACCGGTGAGAAACTGCCCGATGAGCTTATTCCGATGATCCACAGAAAACTGAAACTACAAATGGAAAACATTGTTTTGATCGGTATGCCCGGCTGCGGAAAAACCACAATCGGAAGAGAGTTGGCAAAACGGCTGGATATGTCCTATACGGATACCGACGATGAGATCATAAAAGCAGCCGGATGTCCTATTCCGCAAATTTTCCAAGAACGGACGGAAGCAGGTTTCCGGAAAGTTGAAACGGAAGCCATTGCAAAGGTTTGCGCCGGTTCCGGTATGGTCATCGCAACAGGAGGCGGCTGTGTAACGGTAGCAGAAAACTATCCGCATCTGCACCAGAACGGGCAGATCTTTTGGCTAAAAAGAGACCTGTCTCTCCTGCCTACTGACGGACGACCCTTGTCACAGGCAGGAATGCTTGCAGATATGTACAAGATCAGAGAACCATTGTACCGACAATTTTGTGACCACTGTATTGATAACAATGGTACAGAAGATGAGACAATTTCAGCGATCCTATCTGTTTTAGAAGGAGGTAATGCACAATGAACATACTGGTTATTAACGGTCCGAACATCAACATGCTTGGGATTCGGGAACCGGATATTTATGGCTCCCAGGGCTTTTCCCAGCTGCTGCAGCTTATTGAAAATACTGCCCAGGAACTTGGCATCCATGTAACACAATTTCAGTCCAACCACGAGGGTGCCATTGTGGATGCTATTCAGGATGCTTACCGAAAATACGACGGTATTGTAATTAACCCTGCGGCCTACACCCATACCTCAGTAGCTATTCTGGATGCGTTGAAAGCGGTGGGGATCCCCGCCGTAGAAGTGCACATCTCAGACATAAATGCACGGGAAAACTTTCGACAACTCTCCTATGCCGGCATGGCATGTATCAAAACCATTGCAGGACAGGGACTGGACGGATACCGACAGGCAATTGTATATCTTTCAGAGTACCTGAAATAGTAAAACTCCGGAATACTTGTGGTATTCCGGAGCTTCTATTTCCATATCCAGGTTGAGGCATCGTCTGCGTGCGTTCCGTCAATGTAGTCTGCCTCATCCCAAAGAAAGACAAAACCGCATGCTTTATGGACAGCTATGGAAGCAGAATTGCTTTTTTCAATATGAGAATACACTGGCAGCCTGCTATGGGTGCGAAATTCAACCAACGTCTGCTTGATCAACAATTTGGCATACCCCTTTCCTCTTTCATCGGGTATCGTTTCCAATCCTGCAAGGAGATACCCGTCATGATACGGCTCCATACGCAGTGCAGACAGATATTGACCGTCCACACACCATACAGCATAAAAAGCACCCTGAGTACGAAAGAATGCGCACAAATAAGCGTAAAAGTCCTGCTCTGCAGACAGCAGCCGCAGCCCTTCGGGTAATTGCTTATATACCTTGTTTCCGTAACGCAAATTAGATTGCGTATAAACATCCATGATCTGACTGAATTTGAGCTCTTGGATGGATTTTATTAACTGAAGCATAGCTGTCTCCTCATTCACGCAGGATAAATGTCACACTCCGGCATATTTTGATGCAAAACATATCAAAAAGTTCATAAATTTAGAATATCATCGTTTTAACAGGGTGACAATAACGGATATTTGCCGTAATATTCATACAGTTATTCACATAATCCACAGGCTTTTCCACAAGAGATCAATTTATACCCATAACTAAAAGTTAAGCACAGCACTGCAATATAAGTTTATCCCAATTTTTTAAGGAAATATTTTTGCGTGTTTATGTATAAATCTATGAAAATCGAATGAATACACATTTTTCGAAAAAGGATGCAGGAGATATTATAATCTCCTGCATTTTCAAATATCTTCACCGAGAATCGTCTTGGTTGCGTATGCGTTCAATGACATGTCTGCCAAATTACCTGCCAAGAATTCATAATATCCCTGGGCGCCAATCATAGCCGCATTATCACCGCAAAGGTGTAACGGGGGCATATACAGCGAAACATTTTTTCCTTTCAGCGCAGCCTGCAGATCACCGCGAATCCGGGAATTGGCTGCCACGCCACCGGCAACAGCCAGTTTCGTGTAGCCGGTTTCTTTTAATGCCAGCAAGGCACGGGGAACCAGAGTATCCGATACCGCTGTGCTAAAGGAGGCACAAAGGCTGTTTATATCCAGTTCTTCACCCATCAGCTGGGCACGGTTGATAAGGTTCAAGGCGGCAGTCTTCAGTCCGGAAAAACTCATATCAAAGGGATTCGAACCTGCGTTTGCTCTGGGAAGGACATATTTATCCCCATTACCCAGCTGTGCTGCCCGATCCAAGGCTGCTCCCCCTGGATATGGCATACCAAGGACTCTTGCAACCTTATCAAAGCACTCCCCTGCTGCATCGTCCAGTGTTCTACCCAAAATCTGCATGCGGGTATAGTCCTGAACATCAACAAACATGGTATGCCCGCCGGATACCACCAAACAAAGAAATGGGGGTTCCAGTTCCGGATATGCCAGATAGTTTGCTGCAATATG
>JAGAMQ010000050.1 GCA_017624645.1 Oscillospiraceae bacterium | reverse complement strand
TGTCGGCATCGGTGACCTCCACCCGGAACAGCGCCTGCATGGTGGAATAGGTCATACCGGGGGTCTTGGGGGAAGGCTCCAGCTCCACCACCCGGAAGAAGTAGGTACCCAGCTTGTCAAAGGTCAAGGTGTACTCACCCTCGGCGTTTCTGTTAGCTGCCACTTCCACATAATTCAGACCATTTTCTGCGGTGATGCTGGGGTAGGTGTTGTTGGAACGAAGCATCTGCAGGGCAAAGCGGAAGGTCTCGTTGCCATTGTAGGAAGACACCTCCTGCAGGACCTTGGACACATTCAAGGTCACCGGAACCTCCACCGAGTCAAACTGATCGGGGTAGCGGTTGTAGAAGTCTGCCAGCACCTCGGTATCGGCAACGATGGCGCCGGTGGCTGCGGAGATGTTCTGGTCGCCACCGATATTATCCAGCCGGAAGCCGGGGAGAGCATCCTCGGTAACGGTGTATGCCGTTCCCTCGGGAATGTCATAAATGGTGATGGATTCTTCGTTTTTCAGCTTGATAAGGGTGTCGTCCTCATAAGTCAGGTAGCCGTCGCTGCCCACCTTGACCTTCTTGCCTGTTTCGTCAGTCTCGAAGGTATCACCTGCCTGGATCCGGCTACCCTCCAGCTTCACCCGGAAGGTAAATTCCTTGGTTGCCATTGCCTGGGGATCGGAGGTAAGATTATGGATGATGTCCTTGCTGATCACCAGGTCGCCGTAGTGGTTGGGAGCATTGGTGAACACCATCTCCACCATCTGACTGCCGCCCTGGGTGTAGGCAGGGATCTGGGTAGTGGCAGGTACATTCACATCACGGTTCTGCCCCGCCACCTTGATCTGTGCCAGATGGTAGTCACCATCGATCAACTCCTCAACGGATACGTTCGTCTCCACGGGAATACCGGAGATATAGGCGGTGACATCCGCAGGCATGGTCACGGTAAACTTACCGTCCTGAACCTGAGACATGGTCACGTTTGCAAGAGGATCGCCGTTAGCATCGGTGATGACAGGCGCTGCCACTTTGCCAACAGGCACACCGGTCATAGTGACCCGGAAGGTAAAGGTATCCGCATCCACAGCAGCCTGAAGCTCCTTGCGCAGAGTGATGCCTGTGGCAGGTGTCAGCCGGAAGGTGCCGTTGTTGCCCAGGAAGGTATACACATCCTGCTTGCCGATACTGTCAAACACCGCCGGGAAGAAGGAATAGTTCAGGGTGCCGGTGGTATTTTCTGTCTTGTAGGTGCGGAACCGCTGCAGATTATGGTACATGGTACCGGCAGGGATGTACCAATAGCCTTCCTGTGTATCGTACACTGCATCATTTTTCAGGGTAGTTTCCGCAACGGGGGTGTTAATAATCTGCCTGCCGTTTGCAGAATAGATGTAACGGTGATAGTAGTAGCCCTCCCCGGTGGGACGGGTCTGGGAGGTCACAAGATCGTCACCGGTGGTGTAGATCTTGGTGTTTTCGGTGTAATAATAACGGGTGTTGTCCAGCGCGGGGTGGAAATGGGACTGGGTCACCACGGCATCGTCCACCTCGCCGGGATCGGGGATGCCGTTCTGGTTGGTATCGTTACCTTTGCTGAACTCGTTAGTGTAGAAGATGACCTCACCGGTAACGGGATCCCGGTGGAAATGGCCGCCGGCTGCCTTATGCTCAGCAAGCTTCTGCTCCAGATTCACGGAATTGATATCCGGGCGCAGGCCCACCTCAAAGACCAGCTGCATGGGGATAGCTCCGTCACGGGTGAAGGACTTCACCGCGTTGGGATCATCCTCTTCCAGTGTTACATGGTACTGCACCGTAGGCAGCAGAGAAGCGGGGATCTGGAAGCTGACGGTCTGCTCCAAAGTTTCCAGCTCGGTGGTGACCATGACCCGGACATGCATCATGTCGCTTTCGTTTTCGTTATCCACGCCCAAATAGCCATAGGAGCGGTTTGCGTAAACAGCGGTCTTTTTGGGATCCTGTGGGTCCTTGGGGGCATTTTCAAATCCGGAATCCTTATCCCAGAAGCCAACATACTCTCCGTCGGCATTGGCATACCAGCCGATGTAGTTACTCCAGTTGTTGTCATCCACATAGTACAGCTGCTGATCATTATAGGCATGACCGATCAGCTGCTGTGCCTGGGTGGTGGTCAGGCCGGGGATCCTTTCCTTCACGGTACGCACCAGCTCGTCGCCCCGTTCGTTGGGAGAATCCACGGAGCCCAGGTTGCCGGAATTCATGCTCTCGGCAACGCCCTTACCGGTGTAAAGGACCTTGTTGCCGTTTTTATCCCCCATGATGATGCCCTTCACGTCCAGCACATGCATCATTTCGCCCAAGCCATCCTCAAAGGAGGTGTAGCCGGAGAAATCCGCGCCGCTGCCCTCCACCAGCGTGGTGTAGGAACCCGCTCTGAGGGTAATCTCGTCCAGGATCTGCTCAAAGGAGTCCAACAGGCCCTGATCATCGTCGGCGTAAAAATACTTATCTACGTAGTTCATGGCCTCCACGGCAGCGTTCCGCTCAACTCGCAGACCGTTCTGACCAGAGGTGATCTGGACATTGTTGCCGTCTGTGGCTGCCAGATAGGTGTTCCAATACCCCTTCAGGGTGTCACTGGAACCGGCAGGATACAGGGTGTTGGTGGCAGCGGTGCTGTTTTCCGTACCCAAGCCAAGGGTCAGGAACAGCACATCCTTTTTATCGGAGCTGCTTTCCTGGTAATGCTCCGCCACTCTGCCTCTGACATAGGCAGCGGTCAGCTGGGTCAGGAAGGTGATCCGGTCAGTGGTGTTCGTTCCGTCGCCCTCATTGGAATCCTCAACATTATCGTAGCTGGTAGTGGCAATGGTGGGTGCGCCGTCAGTCATCAGCACCAATACGGGCAGCCGTTCTGCACCTGCCTGAGGTGCACCTTCGGGAACGATGGTATCCTGCACACCCAGGAACTGATCCATCGCCTGATAAAGACCGTTCTGGATGTAAGTACCGCCCTCTGCACGCTTGGAGCGGTCAGTGACATCTCCGCCGGTCTCGGTCTTCAGTCCGTCCTTTACGGAAACACTGACATTGGTACCGGTAGCCACATAGGTAGCTTCTCCGCTTTCCACCCAGCTGCCGCCGAACCAGCCGGAGGAGCGCCAGGTGTAGAGGGTAGAGGTGGTCCAGTCAGTATCCACAGACAGATACTTTCCGTCCTCGCTGGCATAGCGGCTCAGAGGCAGCACCACAATTGCCGAGTCAGGAGTGGCATCATAGCGGGAATCGGTGTTGCCGGAGTACAGCACCACGCCCACCCGGTTGTTGGTGTTCTGCTTCATCAGCTTGTCGATGGTATCATTGGTGGCTTCGATCATCGCCTCGATCAGGGACATATCAATGCCATTGACCGTTTGATAGTTGTTGCCCCGACGGACAGTGCCCACCTCGTAGGTGCCGTCTACCATGGAGCCGGACATATCCAGCACCAGCATGGTATCGGTGGGTGCAGCGGTATGTCCGGTGATAGACAGATTGGAGGCGACGGCAGACAGTGCCACCAGGAAATTATTTTCCCCATCCAAAGTTACTCCGGGCAGGTCATTGGTGGCAGCAGTATAGACAGACTTGTCCGTCCAAACAGCGCCAGCAAATTCCGTGTCCATCTTGTCAGGGCCAAAATAATTGGTCCAGTTATCAATGGTGCTGGGGTCAGCCTTCTTGCTGTCCTGCACCACATTGAGAACCGGCTCTGCATAAGCGCTCATGGCAGACCAGGGGATCCAGGTCACCAGCAGAGCCAAAGACAGGAGCAAACTCAACATTCTCTGTCCGATGCTTCTTGTTTTCATAATAAAACCTCCTTGGGACATTCCTTGCACGGCGTTCCTCCGTGGCTTTGGGTCTGTTAATTCGAATCTATCTGACCTTTGCCGGTCACTTTGTCAGCAGCTCCCGCAGAGCCTGCTCATTGGCTTCTTCCACATATTTCTTGAAATCCCGGAACACCCGTCCTCCGATGCCCCGGTAATCCATGGACAGGACTCTTTTCAGCTTCATGGCGCGAGTCTCTTCCGGAACACCGAAGATTCCCAGAATATTGTCCAGCGCGCCTTGGATACGCAGCTCCAGAGGCAGGGCGTCTCCCGATGCCATCAGTGTGGCGTATTCCATACCGGAAACCAGGATCTCCGCCTCGGAAAATTCTGCTTCAGACCAGTCCGGGCGGTACGGACGGAACACTTCCCTTGCCCGCTTGGCGTCGTTTTTCCGGATCCGCTCCAGGCATACAGGACTGGTGTATGCCGCAAGGTAAAAGTCTCTGGCGATCTCGTTGGTCTCACACATGGAAGCCATAGCCATTAGCTCCAGACAGATGGCCATAACAGAGCTGTTGCCTTCATTTGCCTCCTGCTCCATCCGCAACCATTGAAATTTGCACATCAGCTCCACCAGCTCTGCCAGCAGATGCTCCTTGGTGGGGAAATAAAAGGTCACATTTCCCGGACTCATATCCAGTTCCTTACCGATGGTCTTTATGGAAGTGTCGGTATAGCCGTTTTCCAGAAAGCTTTTGCATGCCACCTGAATGATCTCCAGCTTTGTCAGGGTCCGCTTGTCGATTCTTGCCAAGATCCTGCCCTCCTGCTTTCTAAGAGAGTATTCTGCTCCCCTTAATTATCTATTGCATCCATATTATAGTACACGTACTAAATTTTGTCAATATCTATATCTGGAACGCTTCCAAACTTTTGCACCACATGTAGTACAACCCCTTCAACCTCCAATTACCTGTACATAAACAAATCGTGCTGCCCAATGGGCAGCACGATCTTGACATATGGGAATTTAACCGCCGAAGACCTTCAGCAGGAAACCTGCGGCGATGGCAGAGCCGATGACACCTGCCACATTGGGTCCCATGGCGTGCATCAGCAGGAAGTTGGAGGGGTTGTACTTCTGACCCATAAGGTTACTGACCCGGGCGGCCATAGGCACGGCGGAAACGCCGGCAGAGCCAATGAGGGGATTGACCTTGCCCTTGGTGAGCCAGCACATGACCTTGCCGCTCAACAGACCGCCCACAGTGGAGATGATAAAAGCAACCACGCCCAGCACCACAATGGAAAGGGTCTGAACGGTAAGGAAGTTGCTTCCCACCATGGTCGCGCCCACAGAGGTGGACAGCAGGATGGTGACGATGTTCATGAGCGCGTTCTGTGCGGTGTCGCTGAGTCGGTCGGTCAGTCCGGTCTCTTTAAAGAGGTTGCCCAGCATCAGACAGCCTACCAGCGGAGCGGTATCCGGCAGCAGCAGTGCCACAAAAATCGTGACCACGATGGGGAAAATAATTCGCTCCGCCTTGGACACATTCCGGGTCTGCTCCATCTTGATAGCGCGCTCCTTGGGCGTGGTCAGCAGCTTCATGAAGGGGGGCTGGATCATGGGGATCAACGCCATGTAGGAGTAGGCTGCCACAGCAATGGCACCCAGCAGATGGGGAGCCAGCTTGGTGGTCAGGAAGATTGCAGTAGGGCCGTCTGCACCGCCGATGATGCCGATGGAGGCAGCTTCCGGTCCGGTAAAGCCAACGGTAAAACCAAGCAGCTCATTGAGCAGGTTCAGAGCGATGGCACCGAAAAATGCCACAAATACGCCCAGCTGCGCAGCAGCGCCCAGCAGCAGGCTCTTGGGGTTGGAGAGCAGAGGACCAAAGTCGGTCATAGCACCCACGCCCATGAAGATGAGGCAGGGGTAGATACTGGTCTTGACACCGATATAGAAGAAGTCCAGCAGGCCGCCGCTTTTCAGAATCGCACCGTAGCTGTGATACACGGGGCTGTCTGGATTCATAAAGGCATCCCACAGCTCCTGATGATAAAGACCGGCATGGGGCAGGTTGGTGAGGATACAGCCAAAGGCGATTCCCACCAGAAGAAGGGGCTCAAACTTCTTGACAATGGCAAGGTACAAAAGCACACAGCCAATGGCAAGCATCACAAGGCTCTGCCAGTTTCCGGAGAAGAAAGTGGCAAAACCGGAGCCGTTCCAGAGGTCCAGCAGGACCTCACCGATATTGATGGACATAGCAAGCCCTCCTTATCCGATGACGACCAACGGGGCGCCGGTGTCCACGGTGGAGCCCTTTGACACCAGCACCTGAGTGGCAGTGCCTGCCTTAGGGGCCAGGATCTCGTTTTCCATCTTCATGGCTTCCAGGATATACAGCACTTCTCCCTCCTTCACCGCCTGACCCTGGGTCACATTGACCTTCAGAATATTGCCGGGCATGGGGGCGGTAACGGCCTCCCCGGCACCGGTGACAGCAGGTGCGGCAGGAGCAGCAGGCGCGGCTGCGGGGGCGGGGGCGGCTGCGGGGGCAGCAGGGGCAGAGGGTACGATGGCTTCGTATTCGTCCAGCAGCATAGCCTTGCCGGCTTCTACCTCCACCTCATAGGTGCGTCCGTTGAGAGTAATTTTGTATTTCATGATCATTCAACCTCCTTGATGGAAATGAAGCGCAGCTCGTTCAGGGGCTTGCCCAGCTTGTCCGCCACGATGGCCATGAGCATGGCTGCGATCTTGGGCTCTACATTATGCAGCTTCAGCTCGCCAGCAGCACCGGGAGCCACCGGCTTGGGTGCCTCCTCCACGGTTTCTTCCACCGGAGCAGGCGCAGCAGCCTTTTTCTTCCCGGCGGCAGAAAAAGCCTTGCCCAGAAGAATGACCACGATCATCAAAAAGATCAGTCCAAGGAACACCACGCCGTAGCCCAGCAGGGCAATGATACCGGCGTCGGCAAGTCCCAGATGGATCAGATCACCAGAGAGCATATTCATAGTTTACGCCTCCACAATGGAATAGGTGCAGATGTTCTCTTCCTTTGCCTTACGGTTTTCCATGAAGGTCTCAGCAAGGTTGGGGAAGGCGATGTAGCTCAGCACATCCTCGTCGCTGCGGGCAAGGCCCTCCAGCTTCTGACGTGTAGGCTCCACCACTGGCTCCAGGGAATCGGCATAGCGGCCTTCAATGGGCTTGTCGCCGGCAAGGATCTTCTCCCGGATGGCGGGATCGATGGGTGCGGGGGTAATGCCGTACTCACCCCGGCAGTATGCCTTGATCTCCTTGGAGACACGCTTGTACCGCTCCCCGGCAAGAACATTATTTACCGCCTGTACGCCAACCATCTGACTGGTGGGGGTGACCAAAGGGGGATAACCCATATCGGCACGGACCTTGGGGGTCTCTGCCAGCACCTCCTCCAGACGGTCCAGGGCGTTCATCTGCCGCAGCTGGGTCATCAGGTTGGAGAGCATGCCGCCGGGGATCTGATAGGTCAGGCACTGGGTATCGGTGGCCAGAGCCTTGGGGATCAGGGTGCCATCGGCAATATATTCATCCCGCAGGGTCTTGAAGTAGTTTGCCATCTTGGTGGTGCAGCTGTCATCCAGATCCACCTGATAGCCCAGCTGACGCAGGGCATAAGCCAGCGTCTCGGTGGCAGGCTGGCTGGTGCCCCCGGAGAAGGGAGAGATGGCGGTGTCGATGATGTCCACACCTGCCTCCACAGCCTTCATATACACAGGGTAGGCAAGACCGGTGGTGCAGTGGGTATGCAGGTCGATGGGCAGATCCACCGCATCCTTGATGGCGGACACCAGATCATAAATCTCCTGGGGTCCGATGATACCGGACATATCCTTAATACAAATGGTGGAAGCGCCCATTTCCTTCAGCTCCTTGACCATTTCCACATACTTCTGAAGGGTGTGGACGGGGGAGGCGGTGTAGGAGATGGTGCCGGAGGCGATGGCACCGGCCTTGTTGGTGG
This sequence comes from Oscillospiraceae bacterium, assembly GCA_017624645.1. Lineage (GTDB taxonomy): Bacteria > Bacillota > Clostridia > Oscillospirales > Oscillospiraceae > Faecousia. The sequence continues at coordinate 1,965 of JAGAMQ010000050.1, read as the reverse complement.
CCTCCATAGCCACCTTCATATTATTCACATCGTTGAGGGCGTCGAAAATACGGATCACATCAATGCCGTTTTCCACTGCCTTGGCAACGAACAGTTTCACAAAATCGTCGGGATAGTGGGAATAACCCAGCACATTCTGGCCCCGCAGCAGCATCTGCAGCTTGGTGTTGGGCATTTTTGCCCGGATCTTACGCAAACGCTCCCAGGGATCCTCATTGAGATAACGCAGGCACACATCGAAAGTAGCACCGCCCCAGCACTCTGCGGCGTAGTAGCCGGCCTTGTCGATGGTCTCCAGCATGGGCTCGAACTTTTCAAAGGGCAGTCGGGTTGCGATCAGGGACTGGTTGGCGTCCCGGAGGACCGTCTCTACGAATTGCACTTTTCTTGCCATTGGGTCACTTACCTCCAACTAAACATCTCGGCAGGCTCTGCTACACCCCGAAACGATGTCATTGCAAGGCATCGCAGATGCCGTGGCAATCTCCTTCGTAAGATGGGATTCCCACGGCTTGCAAGCAAGCCTCGGAATGACAGGAAGACGATGATGCAACGCAAATTTGCAACCTGCCGGCTTATTAGATTCATAATATCATACAACGGAAAAAAAGCAATCCCTTTTTGCCGAACTTATGAAAGAAATCAATACTTTTATATCGGATTGCAGGAAAAAATTCATAAAAACAGGGTTGCTTTTTCAATTTTTATATAGTATGATAACATTGCAAACTATGGGACCGGATACAAGCTGCTTTTGAGGTATCTGCATCCGCTTCCTTCAAATTTTGAAAGAAATGAGGACATAACAATGGCACAGATCGACCTGCGTAAGTATGGCATTGCCGACACCACCGAGATCATCCACAATCCCTCCTACGAGGCTCTGTTTGAAGCAGAGACCGACCCCACCCTGGAAGGCTACGAAAAGGGCCAGGTCAGCGAGTTGGGTGCTGTGAACGTGATGACCGGCATCTACACCGGCCGTTCCCCCAAAGACAAGTTCATCGTCATGGACGAGAACTCCAAGAACACCGTGTGGTGGACCTCCCCCGAGTTCGCCAACGACAACCACCCCATGACCGAGGAGGTCTGGGCTACCGTTAAGGACCTGGCTGTCAAGGAGCTGTCCGGCAAGAAGCTGTATGTTGTGGACGCCTTCTGCGGTGCCAACGCCGACACCCGCATGAGCGTGCGTTTCATCGTTGAGGTGGCATGGCAGGCCCACTTCATTAAGAATATGTTCATCATCCCCACTGAGGAAGAGCTGGCTGTCTTTGAGCCCGACTTCGTGGTGTACAATGCCTCCAAGGCAAAGGTTGAGAACTTCAAGGAACTGGGTCTGAACTCCGAGACCTGCGTTGCCTTTAACATCACCTCCCGTGAGCAGGTCATCCTGAACACCTGGTACGGCGGCGAGATGAAGAAGGGTATGTTCTCCATGATGAACTACTACCTGCCCCTGAAGGGCATTGCTTCCATGCACTGCTCCGCCAACACCGACATGAACGGCGAGAACACCGCTCTGTTCTTCGGCCTGTCCGGCACCGGCAAGACCACCCTGTCCACCGATCCCAAGCGTCTGCTGATCGGCGACGACGAGCATGGCTGGGACGACAACGGCGTATTTAACTTCGAGGGCGGCTGCTACGCAAAGGTCATCAACCTGGATCCCGAGTCTGAGCCCGACATCTTCAACGCCATCAAGCGTAACGCTCTGCTGGAGAACGTGACCGTGGCTGAGGACGGCAAGTGCGACTTCGCTGACAAGTCCGTCACCGAGAACACCCGCGTGTCCTACCCCATCACCCACATTCAGAACATCGTTCGTCCCGTTTCCGCAGCTCCCGCTGCCAAGAACGTGATCTTCCTGTCCGCTGACGCCTTCGGCGTGCTGCCTCCCGTGTCCATCCTGACCCCCGAGCAGGCTCAGTACTACTTCCTGTCCGGCTTCACCGCCAAGCTGGC
>JAGAMQ010000049.1 GCA_017624645.1 Oscillospiraceae bacterium | reverse complement strand
CCTCTTTGCTGCAGATCCTGCGGGAGCAGAAGGCAGCTAAGATGACCGGCGGTATCTATCATAAAATTCAGATCGACCTGACCTATAACTCCAACCATATTGAGGGCAGCCGCCTTACCCATGATCAGACCCGGTATATTTTTGAGACCAATACCATCGGTTTTGAAAATGCGTCTGTGAATGTAGATGATGTGATCGAAACATCCAACCACTTCCGCTGCATCGATATGGTGATTGACCAGGCAGGCTCTGCGCTGACCGAGAAGTTCATCAAGGAGCTGCATTTTGTGCTAAAAACCGGCACCAGCGACAGCCGCAAGGATTGGTTCAAAGTGGGTGAGTACAAGAAGCTCCCCAACGAGGTGGGCGGCAATGAAACCACGCTTCCAGAAAATGTTACCGGTGAGATGCGCAATTTGCTGGCAGACTACAATGCACTGCCTTCCAAGACCTTTGAGGATATCGTAGCATTCCATGTGGCATTTGAGCGCATCCATCCCTTCCAGGACGGAAATGGCCGTGTGGGCCGTCTGATTCTTTTTAAGGAGTGCCTGAAGCATAACATTGTACCGTTTATCATTGAGGACAATCTGAAGCTGTCCTTTTATCGTGGTCTCAAAGAATGGGATCGCGAAAAAGGCTTCCTTATGGGCACCTGCCTCTCCGCCCAAGCCCGATTTAAGACTTATTTTGATTACTTTAGGATTGCATATTGATGTTTTGTGTACCTACTATGTGGCATTTATTATAGAACTTTTTAATCTGAGCCAGGGATTCAATAAATTCAGGACGCAGGGCTTGCCAGGTGATGGGGAAATTCTCTTGCTCCTCCGTAAGGATTGGACGCCGTAATAGGCATCCTTGGGAACTTGCTTTTCTCCGACAAAGTCTGCTTCTAAGCGGTATGTCATGGCATAACCCACCTTTTTTGTCTAAAAGCATTATATCTTATAAAGAATCCTTTTCTGCGGGGATGTAAGAGACCGGACAGTACTGCCGTAGGCAAATTTTCTTCGCAATATAGGTCAATTAGGAACTTTGTGTTGACTGTAACTGGGTTTTATAATAGAATAATAATGTTCATGAAATGAAAGAAAAGAGGGATTTTATGAGTGAAAAGCTCCACAGAAAGTACGGTCTCTTTACTGCCATCTGTATGGTGGTGGGTATCGTGATCGGTTCCGGTGTCTTTTTCAAGGCCCAGACCATCCTGCAAAAGACCGGCGGTGACATGCCTATGGGAATCCTGGCATGGGCCATTGGCGGCGCCATTATGTTGGCATGCATGCTTGCTTTTTCCTTTATGGGGCAGAAATATGAACGGGTCAACGGTATCGTGGACTATGCTGAGGCAACTGTGGGTTCCCGCTACGGTTATCTCATGGGTTGGTTTATTACTACCATTTATTACCCTGCAATGACCTCTGCACTGGCTTGGTTGACGGCACGGTATACCCTGGTATTCCTGACTGCTACTGGCATGCCTTTGGTGGAGGGGAGTAATCCCGTTACCGGGCCGGAATGTATGGTCTTGGCACTGTTCTTTATGGTGTTTGCTTATGCGGTCAATACCCTTTCTCCGAAGCTGGCAGGAAAATTCCAGACCAGCACTACCGTGATCAAGCTGATCCCCCTGGGCCTGATGGCCGTGGTGGGCATCATCTACGGTGTAGTCAGCGGTACGCTGACCCAGAATTTTGTCACCAAGGTGGAAGTGCCGGGGGTTTCCTCCAGTCCTCTGTTTGCCGCGGTGTGCGCCACTTCCTTTGCTTATGAGGGTTGGATCATTGCCACTTCCATCAACTCTGAGCTGAAGGATTCCAAGAAAAACCTGCCCAGGGCGCTGACCATTGGCGGTATCATTATTGTGGCAGTGTATATTTTCTACTATATGGGTGTTGCCGGCGGTGCCACCAACGAGGCGCTGCTCACTGACGGTGCTCAGGTTGCTTTTGTCAACATTTTCGGCAATGTCCTTGGCAATGTGCTGAATCTGTTTATTGCCGTCTCATGTTTCGGTACTTTGAACGGTCTGATGCTGGGCTGCTGCCGCGGAATGTATTCCGTTGCTGCCCGTGGCAACGGGCCGGCTCCCAAGGTGTTTGGAAAGGTGGATGAGACCACCGATATGCCCAACAACTCCTGTGTTGTGGCCTTGGTGGTTACCGCTGTTTGGCTGGTGTATTTCTACGGCGCAAATCTCTATTTGCCCGCAGTGGGTGTGGAGGGCAAGCCTTTTATGTTCGACTCCACGGAGCTGCCCATTATCACCATCTATCTGATGTACCTGCCTATTTTCTTTCAGTGGGTCCGTAAGGAGAAAGATCAGCCTGTGATGCGCAGATTTGTTATGCCCATCCTTGCCATGATTGGCTCTGCCTTTATGGTGGTGGCATGTATCTTCAGCCACAGGATGGCATGCCTGTGGTACCTGATCCTCTTTGCCGTGATCATGGTGCTGGGATTCCTGCTGGATCGGCATTATCGCAAATAATAAAACAGGGGAGGTTTTCTCTAGGTGAGAAAGCCTCCCGTTCATATAAGGATGAGGAAGGGATTCTTAAAAAAGTCTTAAATAATGGCGCATTGCCACCACAGTTGCCATATGGTAAAATTTATAAAAAGAAAGAGGTGAGCCTATGGAGCTGTGGAATAAGGAGCAGATTTGGTCACTGCTGCCAGCATTGGCGGGGATGCTCTTATTGTCATTTGTGCTGAGAAAGGTGCTGGAAGATCGTCCGGAAAAGGTCCGCCGAATCCCTCTGCAGATCATTGCGGTGCTGCTTTTGCTGCTGGAGGTGGGGAAGCAGGGGGTATCCATCTGGCGGGGGTATGACCTGTATCATCTGCCTTTTCATTTCTGTTCGCTGTTTCTGTTAACCGTTCCGGTAATGGCATTTTATAATGGAAAGCATAAAGTGGCTGTGGAGGGCGTGACCACCAGCCTGTGCGCATCGTTGTTTCTTCTGATGCTGGTTTATCCTGCGCTGATCTACAGCGGTACCGATGTGGTGCGGTACTTTGACGATTACATGAGCTTTCACACCGTTACGTTCCATAATCTGGTAATGCTGGCTTTTTTGCTGATTCTTGCCTTGCGGATGTATACCCCTTCTGCCAAGGGAGAGCTGAAGCCCACCCTTTGGTTTACCGTGGTTTTTTGTGTGGTGTCTGCGTCCATGGCGCACCTGCTAAGGACGAATTTCGCCAATTATTACCAATGCAACATTGCACCCCTGGAAGCAGTGCGTGTCAGCCTGCAGGGTGTACTGGGAACCGTGGTAACGCAGCTTCTTTATGTTGCCATCGTTTCGGTTTTGAATATCCTGTTTGTGATGATGTCCTATTGGGTCAGCCGCACACTGCTGCGACTGCTGACACCGAAGAGAGAGAAGGAGAAAGTATAATGAACTACGGAAAAAAGGCGGCAGATTTGTTTGAAGAGGGTTATAACTGTGCCCAGGCGGTGACCGTTGCGTTCTGTGACATGACCGGTTTGGAGCCGGACTATGCAGCACGGCTGTCTTCCTCCTTTGGGGGCGGCATGGGACGGATGCGGGAGGTTTGCGGTGCAGTCAGCGGCATGCTGCTGGTGGCAGGCATCCTTTACGGCTACGATTCCAAGACCGACGATGCAGCGAAAAAGGCTCACTATACCGTGGTTCAGGAGCTTGCGGGAAAATTCCGGGAAGAGCATGGCAGCATTATCTGCCGGGAACTGCTGAACACCCGGGATACTGACCCCGCACCGACGCCCAGAACCCCGGAGTACTACAAGCTGCGTCCCTGTGCCCAAATGGTATGGACGGCGGCGGAAATTTTGGAAGCCTACATTGCAGAGCATCCGGTTGCATAAATCAACAGAAATGCCGTGTCCAATTGGACACGGCATTTTATATGGGTTACAATAGAGGAATGTTGTTTTCTTTGCAGATTTTCAGGGTGTCATCATCCCATAGGCTGGTCTGCACCTCACCGATGTGGGCGCAACCGATGAGCAGCATACACAGACGGGACTGTCCGATGCCGCCGCCGATGGTCAGAGGCAGCTGGCCGGCAAGGAGCATCTTGTGATAATCCAGCTCCCGGCGATGGTCGCAGTGGGCTGCAGTAAGCTGCCGGTCAAGGGAAGCGGGGTCGACCCGGATGCCCATGGAGGAGATCTCAAAGGCAATGCCTAAAAGGTCGTTCCAGAAGATAATATCTCCGTTGAGCGACCAGTCATCATAGTCCGGTGCCCGGTTGCCATGGGTTTTGCCGGAACGGAGCTTGCTGCCGATCTGCATAATGAAGATGGTCTTATGCTTTTTGGCATACAGGTGTTCCCGTTCCTCCGGTGTGTTGTCCGGATACAGGTCCTCCAGCTCCTGGGAGGTGATGAAGCTGACTTGCCGCTGCAGGGTAACACCGATCTGGGGAAAGGTGCGTTTCAGCTCTTCGCTGGCATCACAGATCACATCCACGATGGACTGTACTGTCTGCTTAAGGTAGTCTTCGGTGCGGTCCTCTTTTTCAATGATCCGCTCCCAGTCCCACTGGTCCACATAGATAGAGTGGATGTTGTCCAGCTCTTCATCCCGGCGGATGGCGTTCATATCGGTGTACAGACCCTCATGGGAGGCGAAGCCGTACTTTTTCAAAGCCAGACGCTTCCACTTGGCAAGGGAATGGACCACCTGTGCATCGGCACCGATGGCGGGGATGTCAAAGGAAACAGCCCTTTCCTTGCCGGAAAGATCGTCATTGAGACCGGTGGAGGCCTTGACGAAGAGGGGGGCGGAAACCCGCTTCAGGTGCAGGTTTTCGGTGAATTCCTTTTGGAAGATCTCTTTGGTCAGCGCAATGGCGCGCTGCAGATCATAGCTGCCCAGGACCGGCTGATAGCCTTGGGGCAGGATCACTTTGTTCATAAACGTTCCTCCCGGAAAAAACTGCATACAGTATAGCACGACATGCCCCATAAGTCAATTTGAAACTGGCTAAAAAACTCCCCATCCGCAAGGATGGGGAGTCAGTTGCTTTCAAACTTAAACCAGGGTGTTGATCAGCTGGGCGGCGAAGACCACCAGCACCAGAGCAACAGGGTAAGTGGAAGCATAAGAGCCGGCCACATCATCGGTTCCGGCAACGCCGATCAGGGTACCCAGAGCGGGGGTAGAGGTCATACCACCGGTAATGGAACCCAGGTTGTTCAGCAGGGGCAGCTTGCAGATGTAACGGGCAAACAGGTAGCCAACGACCATGGGAATGATGGTGATGACCGCGCCGGCAAGGAAACCGTAGACCACCAGCATGGCACCCAGCTCAGACTGGCTGATCTGCTCCACCAGCACGACGCCACCCTCAATACCGGCACCCAGCAGGAACAGCATCAGGCCGAATTCCCGGAAGCTCTTCAGAGAATTCAGGTCGGTCTTCATGCTGATGCGTCCGATACGGCCAAAGTGACCGAGGATCAGGCTCATGATCAGAGGACCGCCGGTGGTACCCAGAGAGAAGGTGGAACCGGCGTAACCTTTTCCGGTGAGAGGGATCTTAATGGAACCCAGCAAAAGGCCAAAAACAAGGGCAAGACCGAAAGCGGCAAAGCCAAAGCTGTCCAGACAGATCAGCTTTTTACCGGGCTTCTTTTCTTCCACAGCAGCGGAAGCAGCATCGGCAGCGGCATCGGGATCCACCTCACCGGCGGGAGCGGCAGCGGTGCCGTCGCTGATCAGAGCGCGCTCTTTCGCCATATCCACCTTCAGCAGCCGGGGCATGATCTGTACGAACAGAACCACACCGATGACGCCGAAGGGATACGCCACAGCCTGACCCAGAACCACCAGCCCCTGCAGTTCACCGGCAGTTTCCTTGGCGGCAGAGAAGGCGGGGGTGGAGGTCAGTGCGCCGGAGAGGATGCCGGTGGCATAGGCGGGACCGATGCCGGGGATCATAGCAAACAGAGTAGTGACCAGGGCGCCGATGATGATGATCAGTGCACCCATGGGAACATAGGTCTTGGCGTTCTTTTTCAGATCCCGGAAGAACTTGGGACCTGCAATGGAACCAACAGAGGTCACAAACAGGACCAGACCGATGTTGGAAATAAACTTAAAGCTGGAAATCTTGGCATCGCTGCCGCCTGCCATGTAGAATTTGCCGATGACAGGGATGTTCTCCAGGCCGGGCAAGGTGCAAAGATAGCCGAACAGCAGTGCAAACAGGAAAACACCGGCAGTACCGAGACTCAAGCCCTTGACCTGTACGGCACCGATGGCATAGCCGATAAAGCAGACAAGAAATGCCATCAGAAGTACAGTAGGGGTAGATCCCAGATTGATCAGATTTGAGAGAAACTCCATTATTTAGTACATCTCCTTAGTACGGAGGCCGGACACAGGGCGTATGCCCTGGTCCGGCAGTCTTATATATTCTTACTTCTCGTGACGGGCATACTTGGGCAGCAGCAGGGGAGAAACACCGCTCTCATTGAGACCGGCAGCCTCCAGCTCCTTGGCGTAGGCCTGCACATGGTCCAGGTTGGGCTTGCCCAGAGTGACTTCCTTTGCCTTCTTGGCAGCTGCCTTACCGGCGTTACGGCCGAAGACGATGATGTCCAGCAGGGAGTTGCCCATGAGACGGTTACGGCCATGGATGCCACCGACAGCCTCACCGGCAACCAGCAGGTTGGGAATGGCCTTGGTGTAGCCCTCACCACCAATCTCCAGACCGCCGTTCTGGTAGTGCAGAGTGGGATAAACCAGGATGGGAACTTTTCTCATGTCAATGCCGTAGTTCAGGTACATACGGAGCATTGCAGGAATTCTCTTTTCAATGGTGCCTTCACCGTGCAGGATCTCGATCATGGGAGTATCCAGCCAGACACCGCTGCCCAGAGGAGTATCCACACCCTTGCCGTTGGCACATTCACGAATGATAGCGGATGCGGAAACGTCTCTGGTTTCCAGAGGATGGGCATAAGCCTCGCCATCCTTGTTGACCAGCATAGCGCCGATGGAACGAACCTTCTCGGTAACCAGTGCGCCGAAGATCTGGCTGGGGTAAGCAACACCGGTGGGATGGTACTGGATGGTGTCCTGATACAGCAGGGGAGCGCCGGCACGGTAGCCCAGAACCAGGCCGTCGGCGGTAGCACCGTAGTGGTTGGAGGTGGGGAAGCCCTGGTAGTGCAGACGGCCTGCACCGCCGGTGGCGATGACCACGGTCTTTGCCTTGGCGACCATGTAGTCACCGGTCTCCATGTTCAGCAGCACTGCACCGGCAACCTGACCCTTATCGTCCTTGATCAGCTCTACAGCGGAGGTGAACTCCACCACGGGGATCTGACGGTTCAGCACTTCGTCACGGACAGTACGCATGATCTCAGCACCGGAGTAGTCCTTGCAGGCATGCATACGCTTCCGGGAGGTACCACCGCCGTGGGTGGTGACCATGGTGCCGTCCTCTTCCTTATCGAACATAACACCCAGCTCGTTCAGCCAGCGGATGGCATCGGGGGCTTCCATGACCAGACGGCGCAGCAGCTCGGGACGGGCAGCAAAGTGACCGCCGCCGAAAGCGTCCAGATAGTGCTGAACAGGAGAGTCGTTGGGCTTGTCGGCAGCCTGGATGCCGCCTTCCGCCATCATGGTGTTGGCATCACCGATACGCAGCTTGGTGACGATCATGACGTTGGCACCGGCCTCGTGAGCCTCAATGGCAGCAGATGCACCGGCACCACCACCGCCGATGACCAGAACATCCACATCATAAGCGGGATTCTCCAGGTCGATCTTTTCGTTCAGCAGACGGCTGTTGGAGTGCAGCAGCTGGGTCAGCTCCAAGGGTGCCTTCTGGCCCTTGTTGGGACCGATCTTGATCTCAGCAAAGCCCTCGGGACGGTAGTCGGGGTGATAAGCCTTCAAAAGCTCATCCTTTTCCTCCGCAGTCATACGGCGGGGTTCAGTGCTCATACGGGCAGCACGGGTAGCTTCCACCTTCTTGATGGATTCCAGCATAGCTTCAGTAAACATTGTAACCCCTCCTTACTTCTCGATGTCCCGGGTGTT
>JAGAMQ010000048.1 GCA_017624645.1 Oscillospiraceae bacterium | reverse complement strand
GATTTTGGGGTGAAAATAGGCGCAGTTCTATAAAAAGTTCTAATAGACTTTTCCAAAAATCCATTAGAACTCGGCAAAATCGGAGAAGACTTTTAGACCTTGATTTTTACTGTGTTTTTTGATATAATGACTGAAAGAACCCTGAAAACATCGGGGTTTTCGGGGTTCTCACTGCGGCCTTTATCTTCCGTTAAATTCCGTCAAGTTCATTTTTTGACACTTGACTCGAAATCAGTTTGCCGGCAACGGCACGTGGGTTCGAATCCCACCGTCTCCGCCAAAAACAACAGCCACCTTTCGTGTGGCTGTTGTTTTTGGTAAAGGTGGGATTCGAAAAATTAAAATGCGGCGCGGATGAGCGCCGCCGGCGAGGGCTTGACCGAGCCGAACCTTTATTTTCTCCCACAGTTGTGGGAGAAAATGCAAACGAATCCCCTGTCTCCATCAAGAACAGGCTGTGGCTTCGGCGTGAAAGCTACAGCCTGTTACATTTACTTTTCGGTTCTTTTTGCCAATTCCATGACCATACCCATCTGTTTCACGATCCCCTCATAACATTCCCTTTTATGGGGTCGAAGACAGGAAGAGCAATCCTTGATCCCGTTGTCAAGGTATGTAAAATCACCGCCGCACTTGTCACCCAGGGGATACAGGGGACAATAGCAGAAAAGGCAGCTGAAGGTATTGGGGTCTGCATCGGCATGACAGGGAAAATATTCACATTCCTTATGCTGAAAAAAATCATAATTTGCCATAATATACTCCTCAAAATTCTGTCCACGGGTAGATCTTAGGCGGTTCCATAGAAAATTCCATCCGCTTACCGGTGTCCGGATGGTCAAAGCCAAGACGGTAGGACCAAAGGGCGATCTCGCAGTCATCCTCTAACAGGCTGTATTTCCGGTCCCCTGCCAGCGGAAGCTGACGGCTGGAAAACTGCGCCCGGATCTGGTGCGTTCTGCCGGTTTGCAGCCGGATGCGTACTTTGGAAAGGGCATCGGTCCTCTCCATCACCCAATAGTCGAGGATCGCCTCCTGCACGCCCTTGCCCGGTGTGTCCACCACATAGGTCTTCCGCTCCGGTTTGTTGCGCAGCAGAAGGTCCCGGAAGGTTCCCTGGGTCTGTGCCGGATGCCCATGTACCACTCCAAGGTACTCTTTTTCAAAACCACCCTCCCGGATCTGCCGAGAAAGCTCCGAGGCCGCCTCCGGCGTCCGTGCCAGAACCATCAGTCCGCTTACTACCCGGTCCAATCTATGCACTGTGCGGACCGACGCAGCCGGGTCCCCCAGGGCTTCCCGAACCAGATCCGGAACTCCGCCGGGTTCATCGGTGGAAAGGACCCGGGCAGGCTTCACACACACCACCAAAGATTCATCCACATACAAAAGCTTCATTCCTCTTTCAGCGGCACTCCGATGCCGACACTCCTTGTGTTGATAGTTGCATTTTATCAAAAGATTACAGGAATTGCAATACAATCTCCCGGGTTAATTTTCCCCGTTTCCTTGCATTTCCATGGGTTTTGCGGTACAATACTAAAAAATGCAAATACGGAAAGGATACCACTATGAAAATCGTTGTTTTGGAAGGCTTTGCCGTAAACCCCGGAGATCTGTGCTGGGACTGTCTGAACACCTTGGGTGAGGTCACTGTCTATGATCATACCGCCCCGGAAGAAGCTGCCGCACAGATTGGCGATGCTGAAATCGTACTGATCAACAAGACCCCTGTTACCGCCCAGCTGCTGGACACCTGCCCCGGCATAAAGCTCATCTGTGTCCAGGCCACCGGCTACAATGTAGTGGACTGTGATGCCGCAAAAAAGCGTGGAATCCCTGTATGCAATGTACCTGCCTACGGCACACCCGCTGTATCCCAGTTCACCTTTTCCTTGCTTCTGGAGCTTTGCAACAGGGTAGGTCACCATGACCGCCTGATCCATGACGGGGAATGGAACCGCAGAGGTACTTTCTCCTTTTGGGACACCCCCCAAATGGAACTTGCCGGTAAGACCATAGGCATTATCGGTTACGGAAAGATCGGAAAGGCTGTGGGTGTCATTGCCAAGGCTTTTGGCATGAAGGTACTGGCATACAGCCGCTCCGCAACCCCGGGAGAGGGGGACTATGTGACCCTGGATACCCTGCTGGCACAATCTGACATCGTTTCCCTCCATTGCCCTCTTACAGAGGAAAGCCAAGGGATGATCAACAAAAAAACCATCGCCCAAATGAAGGACGGTGCAATCCTTATCAACACCGCCCGGGGCGCCATGATCGTGGAAGAAGATGTAGCTGACGCATTGAAAAAGGGAAAGCTCGCCGGGGCAGCCATGGACGTGGTATGCCAGGAGCCCATCTCCCCCAGTAGTCCCTTGCTCACTGCCCCCAACTGCGTAATTACCCCCCACATGGCATGGGCACCTTTGGAGGCACGGCAGCGGGTCATTGACTGTTCCTTCCGAAATATCGAGGCCTATCTCAAGGGTGCTCCCATTAACGTGGTCAATCCTTAAGTTTTTCCGTTTTTCCAAATGAAAACAGTAGCTTTTTACCCGAAGCTGTGTTATAATATCTTGTAATATTTTGATTTTTGGGGGTATGGATATGGTAGCAAAATCCCGTTCCCGTTCTTCCGGACGCCGCGGGCCTTTGGCCGTTGTCTGTATTGTTTTAACTTTAATTCTTGCAGTCCTCATTGCTGTTGCCCTGATGCTGAACATTCAGGAACAGAAGCTTCTTGCCAATGTCCGCAGGGAACTAACTGTAGAAGCAGGTACCCAGCAGGTCCTTCCGGAGGAACTGCTGTATCAGTACAGCGGTGAACCGGTGACATTCCTGTCCGCTGTTACACAGGAGCAGCTCAAGACCCCGGGCGAATACCCTGTTTCCGTCAGCTGGCAGAACAAAAAATGCGACGCAGTGATCCGTGTGGTAGATACCGTAAAGCCCCAGGGAACCCCTGTCTCCCTTTCTGCCATCGGCACACTCCCCGAAGCTTCCCAGCTTGTAAAAGATATTGCGGATGTAACCGATGTAACGGTACGCTACAAAGAAGAACCGGACATGACCAAGGCCGGCGCCACGGCTGTCGCCCTTGTATTGACGGACACCTCCGGAAACGAAACTGAGCTCACCGCCACCCTAACGGTCATCGTGGACACCACAGCACCGGTTCTGTCCGGTGTGAAGCCCGTGACGGTCTACCTGGGCAGCGCCGTAGCCTATCGCACCGGCATTACCGTCACCGATGATTACGACAGTGCCCCCACCTTCAGTGTCGACAGCAGCGAAGTAGACCTGGGTACCGTGGGAAAATATAAGGTGGTCTACACCGCCGTAGATGCCTCCGGTAACCAAGCCACAAAGGAAACTACCGTGACCGTCATTGAGAAAAAGGAAAACGCTGCCGATCTTGACACCATTTATGCCGCAGCTGACCGGGTTCTTGGGGAAATTATCAAGGACAACATGACCAAGCGGCAGCAGGTGGTTGCCATTTATAACTGGGCACGGTCCAACTTAGGCTACTCCGGGCACTCGGACAAGTCTGACTATCTGCAGGGTGCGTATGTTATGCTCACCAAGCGAAGCGGTGACTGCTTCAATTACTACGCCGTGACCAAGCTGATGCTGGACCGTTTGGGCATTGACAACATTGACGTTCGGAAGGTTAAGAATCACAGTGCCGATTCCGACCATTTTTGGAGTTTGGTGAGCCTGGATGACGGCAAAACCTGGTATCACTTCGATTCCACCCCCCGGATGGGCAACGGCGACGATTTCTGTTTGGTAACCGACGCCTTCCTGGATGCCTACTCCGATGCCCACGACAAATGCCACAACAGGGATAAATCCCTTTATCCCGCCACCCCTGTAAATTGATAATGGAACACTCACAAAAGAAGATTTTAGGTGTGATTGGCGGACTGGGCCCTGTTGCTACAGCCAATTTCATGGAACTGGCCGCCACCATGACCGATGCCACAACCGATCAGGGGCATATGGAGATGATCGTGTATAACACCCCCTCCATTCCCGACCGCACCGATTACATCCTTGACAATTCTAACCCCAGTCCTTTGGAGCCCATGACCGATATTGGTTTGAAACTGGTCTCTCTGGGTGCAGGATGCATCGCCATTCCCTGTATGACCGCCCACTATTTTTATGACCGGCTTGCCCAGCGTATTCCGGTGCCCATCATCCACGCATTGGAAGAGACGGTTTTGCATCTGCAGAAAAACGGCATCCACCTTGTAGGCATCATGGCCACCGATGGCACCATCGCCTCCCGGATCTTCCACCGGGTACTGGAAAAATATGGGATGCTGCCTGTCACCCCTGATGACCAGGGGCAAAAGGACATGATGCAGCTGATTTACGGAAACATCAAAGCAGGCCTCCCCCCGGAGATGGATCGCTTCTACCGGGTTCGGGATGCTTTGGTGCAAGACGGTGCTGAAGCTACCATTCTCGGCTGCACGGAGTTGGCGCTGATCAAGCGCGACCATCCCATTGGCCCCGGATTTATCAATACTCTTGAGGTTCTGGCACAGCAGGCAGTGCTTCGCTGCGGCTACAAACTCAAGGATGAATACAGCTGTTTAATCACAAAATAAGAAAGAGGATTCTCTATGCTTACCAATGTACTGGAATATCTGGAGCAGACCGCCCCCAGATTGCCGGATAAGATTGCCTTTGCCAATGAAGAAATGGGACTGAGCTTCCAGGAGGTATCCCAACAGGCCAGAGCCATCGGTTCCTTCCTGCATGGTCAGGGGCTTTACAAGAAGCCGGTAGTGGTGTTTATGAAGAAGCATCCCAAAACCATCGTCGCTTTTTTGGGTACGATCTATTCCGGTTGCTATTATGTGCCCCTGGACGAGGAGATGCCCCGTCACCGTATCGAGCTGATCTTCCAGACCCTGCAACCGGAAGCCATGATCTGTGACGACACCACCGCTGCTCTGGCACAGGAATTTGATTTCGGCGGCAAGGTGTATCTCTATGATGCAATCTGTCAGACACCTGTTGATGACCAGGCTCTTGCCATGATCCGCAGCAAACAGATCGACACCGATCCTATCTATATCGTCTTCACCTCCGGCTCTACCGGAATCCCCAAGGGCGTCATGGCTTGCCACCGCTCCGTTCTGGACTATATTGAGCATCTGTCCGAAGTGCTGCGCTTTGACGAGGATACCGTCTTTGGCAATCAGACACCCCTGTATTTTGATGCCTGTCTAAAGGAGATCTACCCTACACTGAAGTTTGGTGCCACTACCTATATTGTGCCCAAGCAGCTTTTCATGTTCCCCATCAAGCTGGTGGAGTTTTTGAATCAATTCAAGATCAACACGGTCTGCTGGGTGGTTTCCGCTTTGACCATGATCTCTTCCTTCCGCACCTTCGAGAAGGTGATTCCGGAGCATCTGCGCACCATTGCTTTTGCCAGCGAGGTGTTCCCCATTAAGCAGTTTCATCTGTGGAAGGCTGCGTTGCCCAACGCCCGGTTTATCAACCTGTACGGTCCTACCGAGGTAACGGGAATCTGCTGCTATTATGAGGTGGATCGGGAGTTTTCTTTGGA
Organism: Oscillospiraceae bacterium; assembly: GCA_017624645.1. Lineage (GTDB taxonomy): Bacteria > Bacillota > Clostridia > Oscillospirales > Oscillospiraceae > Faecousia. Next base: position 934 of record JAGAMQ010000048.1, on the reverse strand, counting down.
AGAGAGCCTGCCCATCGGCCGTCCTTTCAAAAACACCGACATCATCCTGTTGGACGAAAACGACAAAGAACCTGCCCCCGGCGAGCAGGGGGAAATCTGCGTCCGAGGAACCTCCCTCACCCTGGGCTACTACCGCAATCCCGAAAAGACCAATGAGGCATTTGTCCAAAATCCCCTGAACGACATGTACCCGGAGCTGATTTACCGCACCGGTGATCTGGGCAAGTACAATGAACGGGGAGAACTGGTGTTCCTGTCCCGGAAGGATTTCCAGATTAAGCATATGGGACACCGGATCGAGTTGGGTGAGATTGAAGTCATTGTCAACATGCACCCTGACGTGAGCACCGCCTGCTGTCTGTTTGACAACGAAAAGAAAAAAATTGTCCTTTACTATGTGGGACAGGTGGACAGCAAGGATGTCGCCACCTATATTAAGGAAAAGCTCCCCCGGTATATGGTTCCCAATGTGATCCGTCAGCTGGAGCAGATGCCCTTGACTCCCAACGGAAAAATCAACCGCAACCTGCTCAAAGAGCAGTACGCGCAAAATAAGTGATTCACAAGGAGAGATAAATTTTATGGAACAGCTTTTGAACATTCTTGCGGAGCTCCACCCCGATGTGGATTTCAAAACTGAGGAGCAGCTCATTGACAACAAGATTCTGGATTCCTTTGATATCGTGACCCTGGTCGCCGAGATTGACGCAGAATTTGATGTTGCCATTCCCGCCGAGGAGCTGGTGCCGGAGAATTTCAACTCCGCAAAGGCACTGTATGCGCTGATCGAGCGTTTGATGGAAGAATAAAAATATAAGGGGCTGTTATGCAATTTACTTCCTTTGGCTTTCTTGGCTGCCTTGCAGTTTTACTGGTCGTCTATTATCTGATCCCCAAAAAAGGCCAGTGGATCCTGCTCTTGGCAGCAAGCTAT
>JAGAMQ010000047.1 GCA_017624645.1 Oscillospiraceae bacterium | reverse complement strand
CACGTGGAAATGATGGGCTTCCTGGGCGCAGGCAACAACCCCATGGTCGGCATGACCGTTTCCGTGGCTGTTGCTGTTGAGGAATCCTTGACGTAATTTCACTTCACAGCCTCTCATATCCCGGCTCTAATGAGCCGGGATATTTTTCCGACCATGGTAAGGTTGCAGCCTGCAAGTACAGGCTGCAGATTTGAGTCGCAATGCAGGGCATTGCTCCCCCTGTTGCGGTGCCCGATAAAATCTTCGGGCTTGCGCTTATCCTCGATTTTATCGACCGCTGCCACTCGCTCCCCTCCCTTTTTCCGCCACAGGCGGCGGTCGGATCGCTCCCCCATGGTCGGTATGACCGTCAGCGTTGCTGTTGCTGTTGAGGAATCCTTGAAGTAAATTAACCTCCCAGCATTAACCCCCCGGCTCATTGAAGCCGGGGGGTTCTTTCCGTTTTCCATTCGCCCAGAGGGATGATCTTTTTGCCAAATTCGGCGTCGAGGATCTGACCCATGTCGCTGTAGATAGCAGACAGACCACAGAAGATGCCCACAATGCCGGAAATTACGGTAATCGTATGAATACCGGTATAATCACCGCGAGCAAGCAGGAAGAACAGTACTGTCAAGCTACAAAAGACAACCTGTGCTGCCCGGTTGTGATTGCGTATGCCAACAAACATAAAGGCAGTGAAGATCCCCCACAGCTGCAGGTAGTAACCAACTGCGACCTTGCTAGCAGCCTCAATACCGAAGCCGGCAAAGGGGTTGGTCCAGATCAGCAGACATAAGTTTTTCCTACAATGTGGAATTTTATTTTGTCGGGGGACATTATAACGGAATTTCCTGATTTTCTTCAAGACATGTTCTTTTGCAGATTTATTTCTTCACATAGGCAATAGGTGTATGCAGGTACTGCTCCCACGGGAACACCTCGGTGCGTTTTTTCATACTGTAGGCATCTCTGATGGCAAGGCTCAGCTTTGTGAGCTTCTTCTGCATGATCTCGGATTCAAACAGCTTTTCATTATTCGGCTGCATTGCCCGCCAGAATGTACGGCTGCGGTCCTCCGTCACGGAGGTGGCTGCTTCCGCATCTACAAAGGCCCTGCTCTGCCCCTCCAGAAGGGATTTATCCGGCGTGGTACCATACTGAAACTCTTGGGGATTCAGAGATTGCCAGTCATCCATGATCGTGATATTTCCAAGGGAGCGGCTTGTGACCACATAGCCAAGGGCCTTTGCAAATTCCCTTTCCATATCACAGCCGACACTAAGAAAAATATAGGGATCAGATCCGGACCAAAGCTGTGCGCCGGTAATTTCCCGGGAAATGCTCCGCAGGATACAGATGCGCAGCTTGCTGTCCGTACTCTTACTCAGGAATTTTTCCGGATATGCGGCAAGCACACCTTCCAATTCATCCAACGCCTCTGAGATAGCGGTGGTTTGGTGCTCCGGTTCCAGCACATATCGGTCATTGCTTTTCAGTGCATCCTGCCAAATCCGGATGTTCACGCCGTAACTTTTTCCGAGCTTGTCTGCACGGGACTGCAATTGCTTGATCCCTTCCGTATCCGGATTTTCTGCATCGTACCAGCTTGTCACGCAGGAAGCACCATCCCCCACAGAGGATTTGCTGACATCCCAACGAAACAATGCTGTCAGGTCCGTTGCAGGATCTGCAGAAAGGAACCAAATGCTTTTCCCCCGCACGTCAGCCCAATAGTGTTCCGGAGTGCCCACACCCCGAACAGTGACAGATGCGCCAAGTTTTCCTGTCTTTAGATCATAGAAAGACAACGCAAGGTGTTTATCTTCCACGGTTTGGAAGCCAAGGACACCGTCAAGCTCCAGTGCGGAACGAAGGGTCTGCCCCTGGCCTGTATGCAGTGTCATAGGTCTTCCGTCAGTGCTGCCCACACGCTGCTGCTTCAAGGTTCCTTCCTGTACGGTTGCCCAGTAGTATGTATCACCGGAGGTAATGGAAAGGACACCTTGATTCTCGCTCAGACTCTGCCCATTTTCAGAAGAAATGTATATTTTACGGGCTTGTCCGTTTTCATCTTCCAGCTGACAGATAAGCACTTTTCCTGACAAAAGGCTTCCCACAAGGCTCTGGTTACGGCAGGTATGGGTCCGGATCAGGCGATCGATTCCCAAATCCAGCTCCAGAGCATGAATCTCCTGTCCCTTACAGTAAAAGATCCGGGCATTATCCTCAGTAAACACAGGTGGGGAATCCATTTCCGGAAGAGCAATCCGCTTCCATTCATTCAGCTGCTGATCCAGCACAACCGCCTGATGGGTCTGTGCATCATGGTAGATCAGACCGTTGTTGGTAGGCATCCATACTCCATCCCAATCAAAACCCGAGGGCAAAGGAATCGGACCAGACGGAACACCTCCATCCAGAGATACGGTCATCAGCAGGGGCGATTCCGTTCCCATCTTCAACAGCAGCCGGTTGCCCACTGCAGCCAAACCTGTAACATCCTCCCGGGGAAGGGTGTACATGGTTACTGCGCCGTGGGTCTGCTGCTCTGCCGCGCTTTTTGGAACATAGAGGGTCTGCTCCTTCCCTACAGCCTGAAAATCCTCCGTTTGATCCAGGTCCGGCTGGGCATTTCCTGCACATCCAGCCAAAAGAAGCACTGCTAAAAGAGCTGTAAGATAGCGTTTCATCCTCACTGTCTCCTTGCTAATGTATAGTCATCACCCTGTCTGTAAAAGGGGCAATGCTGATTGGCAGAGGTCATGATCCGATAAACTTCATCCTCATCCAAATCCATGATGCATACATACTCGTCGTATTCCTCATCATAGTCATAATACCAGCAGGTCTCACACTCATTCATGGATATCACCTCACAAGGCAAGCAAGATACGCCTGCACATCGAAGGGTTTTAACTTCTCATCCTTGCGAAGATACAATGGGTGGTGGGGATGTCCCTTTTTACTCACCGCACCGGCACAGTACCACTGGGCACCGTATTGATCACCAATGGCCAGCATATCCTGGAGGCACTGGGACAGGTACTCCCGTTTTTCTATAATAGTGCCCCATGCAGCCCAAACCGCAGGTTTCTGAGAAATAGAAAGCACATAACGAAACGCATCCATATTCTCCCTATGAAGCAGGATATTACACTGCTTCTCCATAGCATCCGGATCCGTTGCTCGCTGGGCGTATACATTGAACATAATAAAGCTGTCAAATCCGTTGCCCAAGGCTATGCGTTCCACAGATTTCAATGTATTGTCCAAATCATCCGGTCTTGCTGTGGATGGATTGATGCCAATACAGATCAAGGGATTCTGTCCCCGGGTTCCCAGTATGTACCGGTATTCTGAATAGAAATTCGGGGCATAGATCCATTTGCCAATATCGTAATCCGGATTGGGGGTATCGGCAGCCTTCAGCGCATCCTGAAAGGTTATAAGTTCCAGAAGGCTAGTCTCACCTTTGGGAATATGCATCTTTTACACCTCCACAGGCGGAAACCAGCAGCTGTTGGCAGGATCATAAAAGGGACAATCCTCCAATGTTCTGCCTGTCTGACGAAGCCATGCTTCAAACGCCTTATCCAAAAATTCATAAGCGCCGTCCATCCTGGATTGAAGCTGGACCGTCCTGCCGTCATCCATGTATAGCTCCAGGATCACAGTCCCATAGGACACATAAAGCTGCTGCCCATTGATCTGTGCGTAGCGATAGGTGACGCTGCGCTTTCCAAAGGTCGTAAGTATAAAGGTATCGGTATCATAAAAAATGCCAAAGGTCATGTAAAAGACGACCAATACCGCACCTAAAAGGAACAGTACTCCTCCGCCCAGAGGAAGCAGCCAGCCATTTTTTGTACCCTGAAACATGGCAGCGATTCCAACGACACCAAGAATCAAACCGAAGGATGCATAACGCTTGCTCTGACGGACAGCCATACCGGTCATATGCTCCTTCTTTCCACGGAAAACAGCTGTAAAACCTTTATCCAGCAAAAAGCACGCACCGAACACCACCGCACACACAGCGATCACAATTAGAATTTCCATATTACGCCCAAATCACCATATCCACCGGGATATCATGCTCCTGGGTTTCCAATCGCTCCAACATTTGAAAATCATAGCACAGCGCCACCGTGGGATGCCCCGGTTCCTTCTCCAGAAAGCGATCATAAAAACCGCCGCCGTAGCCGATCCGGTGCCCTTCAGCGTCAAAGGCAAGACCTGGCATCAGCACAAGGGCAGTAGGGTCCTGGGCCACAGGGCCGTCTGCCACAGGCTCAGGGATTCCGGCATAACCTTTTTCCACACCGGAAAGATCCTCCAGCAGGATAAAGCGCATTTCCTCACCGTACACCTTTGGAACAGCCACCTGCTTCCCATCCTTCAGTGCCTGGGCAAGAATGGCCGCGGTGCGAACCTCCTGATTATATGGCAAATAGCCATACAAGGTCTTTGCGTCGCGGTACGCCTCTGTTGCCAGAAATTTCCGGGCAAGCTCCCGGCTGGCAACCTCAATCTGTTCTTCGGACATTGCCCGTTTTTTTTGTTGGATCTGACGGCGCAATTCTTTCTTATCCATCTGCATGCTCCTTCTTGGGTTTACGGTAAATCTCAAACCACAACAGGATCGCTGCCTGTCCGGGAATTCCCAGCAGGAACAGCATCCAAAGCTTACGCCATATCAGAGGCGTAACAAACACCAGAACTGATGTAAAAACAGCCAGCAGGCTGCCCCACATAATTACAGAGATCAGCGCCCGATTCCAACGAAAATCCTTCCATGCAGAACGCAGGCTCAGCATCACGATGGCATCCACAGGAATGGCATATAAAAACGCCACCCATCCCTTTGGCACATCAAACAATGAAAGTACCACAAAGCTCAGCAATGCCACAAACCACACAAGAATGGATGACAGCATCAGGATAATCTTTTTATTTGCCTTCCGTTTCAGTGTTTTCTCCACAGCCATTCCCATGACCCGCTCCACTGTCCCGGGATTCTCCGGCAATGCATTGGGGTCTACCAACAGGTCGTTAACCGTCACGGAAAACAACTCTGCAAGCTGCACCAGTGTTTGCACATCCGGAGCGGATTCTCCCCTCTCCCATTTGGACACAGCTTTATCAGAATAGTTTAATTTTTCTGCAAGCGTTGCCTGCGTCATACCAAAGCGTTTGCGGTAGGAAACAATATTGGCGCCGATTTGTTTTTTCAATTTTTCGTCGTCCATACTTCTCCTCCTATCCTTAATTCATATATGTGCCATTATAGCAGATTCTCCCTTTGATTGCAAACAAAAAAGCAGACCCCGCCGGGTCTGCTTTTTCAGTCCTCAGAAAACAACTGCTGCTGGCAGTATTTGATGATGGCACCTCGGGTGATGATGCCGATAAAGGCATCCTTATCGTCCACCACCGGAACAAAATTTTGTGTACTTGCCCTCTTCACCAAATCGAACATGTTGGCTGTGACACGAACAGGTATGTTATCCTTCCGTCGGGAGATCTCCATGATCTTCCGGGATTCCGCCTGGCGCATATCCATGTAACACATATTCTTCAGCGCCCACAACAGATCACCCTCCGTCAAGGTGCCGCGGTATTCACCGCGCTTATTCAGGATGGGCAAAGAGGTATAGCTGGTAGCCTCCATTTTTTCCAACGCTTGCCGAACCGTAAAATCATCATATACAAACGAGCACATTGCTTTCGGTGTCAAGAAAAACAAAATATTATTCATAGCAGCTCCTTACCGGTCAGCTTCTTGCTGCCCATACCATTATAGCACGGATATTGAAAAAAAGACTGAAAACTTATTGTAAATAAGTTGTTTCGGTGACGAATTTACTTCATTGTTTTTGTGCATTTTGCACAACTCCACAAGTGGTAGAGTGCCTATCCCGTGCCCGGTAGAGTATCCGCACCACAAGAGTAGAACCTCTACCGGGCATTTTGTGTTATACTCCCCTCAAACAAAGGAGGTATCTTCATGAGAAAACGCATCAAATTGGCAGACAGACTGTTGCCCGATTATACATCGGCAGAGGAGATCGTGAACATGGTCACCCACATCGTCGGTGGTGCTTTCAGTATCCTGGTATTGTTCCTGGGGCTATGGAGGGCGTATCCTCAGGGCGTCGGCGCAGCGGTTTCCATGGCGATCTATGGAATCAGCATGATGTGCGTATATTGCATCTCAAGCATATATCACGGTATGCACCCTTCCACAGGAAAGAAGGTTTTGCAGGTCATTGACCACTGTATGATCTACGCCTTGATTGCCGGTACCTATACACCTATCCTTGTCCTATCGTTTTTACCGGTGTATCCGGTGATTGGGTGGGGCCTTTTAGGATTGGAATGGGGGCTTGGAATTTTAGCGGCAACATTGACTGCCATTGATCTAAAAAAATACAATCTGTTTTCCATGATCTGTTATGTCTTTATGGGCTGGGCGATCATTTTCTTTCTGCCGCAAGCCCTTGAAGTGCTTTATCCGGCAGGCTTCGGACTCTTGCTCGCCGGTGGCTGCGTTTATACTGTTGGTGCGGTCCTTTACGGAATTGGCTCAAAGCGGCACTGGATGCACAGTGTATTCCACATCTTCGTAGTTGCCGGAAGTGTTTTACAGTTTCTCTGTATTTTCCTATATGTCCTGTAATAGACCGCGGCAGTGTAACACTGCCGCGGCATCACATTAGTCTACTTTATCCTCCGGGAGTGCAAAGAGAGAGGAATCCGAATCCTCACTGATGGGCTGACCCTTCATACACTGGGCAAACTGCACACCGGACATATCCTCATGCTGCAGGAGGAATTCCACCACCTGATGGAGCTTATCCTCATTTTCCTTAAGGATCTGGGCACAATGGGCATACGCCCTGTCGATGAGTTCTTTCACCTCATCGTCGATGGTGCCTGCCACCTTCTCCGAGTAGCTCTTGGTGCGCTCATAATTGCGTCCGATAAACAGCTCATCGCCGCCGGTATAGGAAACGGTACCCAGCTTTTCGCACATACCGTAACGGGCAACCATGTCCCGGGCAAGCTTCGTGGCACGGTCAATATCATTGGACGCACCCACAGAGATATCTCCTACAAACAAGGCTTCTGCCACCCGGCCTCCAAGAAGCCCCACTATTTTTTCATACATTTGGTTGCGGGTCAAGCTGGCAGAATCATCCCTGGGGATATACCAGGTTGCCCCCAATGCGTTACCCCGGGGAACAATGGTGATCTGCCGGACAGTTTCCTGGGTAGGAAGATGGTACATAGCGATGGCATGTCCTGCTTCATGGATGGCCGTTTCCTTCAGATCCTTGCGAGTCAACAGTCTGCTGCGCTTCTCGGGACCTGCCATAATCTTCATCATCGCTTCATTCAGGTCATCCATATTCAGCACAGGTCTATCATCACGAGCCGCCAGGATCGCAGCCTCGTTCATCAGATTGCTCAGGTCCGCACCGGTAAAACCGGGGGTAGAACGGGCAACCAAATGCAGATCTACAGAACCATCCAGGCGCTTTCCCTTTGCATGGATCTTAAGAATATCCTCGCGTCCTTTAACATCCGGCGCACCAATGTAGATCTGACGGTCAAAACGGCCCGGGCGCAAAAGCGCAGGATCCAAAATATCCGGACGGTTGGTCGCAGCCAGAACGATGACACCTTCTGTCCGACCGAAGCCGTCCATTTCCACCAAAAGCTGGTTCAGAGTCTGCTCTCTCTCATCATGGCCGCCGCCCAAACCGGAGCCGCGTTTACGGCCTACCGCATCGATCTCGTCGATAAAGATAATGGCAGGTGCCACCCGCTTTGCCTGATCAAACAGGTCCCGGACACGGCTGGCGCCCACACCAACATACATCTCCATAAAATCAGAACCGGAGATGGACAGGAACTGCACCCCAGCCTCCCCTGCCACAGCCCGGGCCAGGAGGGTCTTACCGGTACCGGGAGGGCCGGACAGCAAAATGCCATGGGGAATCTTGGCACCAATGTCCGCAAATTTCTGGGGGTTGCGCAGAAAATCCACAACCTCCTGCAGTTCCGCTTTCTCCTCATCCACGCCGGCAACATCCTGGAAGGTCACCTTCTGACCCACAGGCAAACCGTTGACAGTGCGGGCTTTGCCAAAATTGCTCATGGGATTATTGTTCCCTGCTCTGCCTGCCAGCAGAATCCAAACAAAAATCAGCACCACGCCGGCAATGATCAAAGGAAGAATATAATCGAAGGCAGAGCCCTTCTCTTCAGGAATAAAATCGTAGGTCAGCAGTATTCCGCTTTCACTCTGTTCCTGAATGGTCTGCCACATCTCGCTGCGGAAGCTCTCCGGATCTGCCAGAGGTACACGGAGGCTGGATTTGCCGTCGTAAGGCTGATTCAGTTCCATACTGATCTTGCCGTCCTCAACCACGAAGCTGCGGACCTGTTTATTCTGGAACAGACCCAGCACCTCCGAATAGGTCAGCTGGTCCTGCCCCAATCCAAAGATGCCCATCATCCAGGAAAACAGCAGAATGAGAACTGCTGCGTATAGAATCAAGGGCAAAATTTTACGTTTCTTCAATGCATTAACTCCTTAAACTGTTCAATGAGAATTCTCTGTAAAACAGATCTCTACGCAAGGGAAATCCTTGGCGATCCGGCGCCGATCCGCACCAAATCCGTAAACACCAACGATCCCATCGTCATCCTCCAACACAGGAATCTGGCTGCGCAGATGTGCCGGTATTTTTTTATTAATTAAAAGCTTTTTCAATGATTTGCTGCCACCGGGCAATGCCATCGTATCACCGGTACGACGGGAACGAATCCGCAAACTTCCCTTGACGCTCACGCAAAAGCGGTTTTTCTCTGACCACAAAGATTCTGCCTGCCTGGTGCAGACCTGTATACCAAGGGACGGGATCTCCATATTTGCCGGTACAGGCAAGATACATTCCTGCAATTCCGGCAGATCGCGCCCCATCTCCAGTTTTTCGTAGCATCTTCGAACAACCAGTCCACCCGGAAGACGAACAGATGCTGAGGGGTTCCCAGAAAACACGATCTGCTCCAACAAGGCAATATGCTCCCTTTGACACTCCGGAAGTCCGTTCTGCGCAAGAAATCGGGACAATGCACGGCTGCGCAAAGCAGAGGGCATTTGGCGCAAAACGGGAATCTCCGGTAGCTCCTCCGGCACAAGAAATTGCAGATATGCCTCGTCCTGACGAAGCTGCAGCGCGGTAGCTGAGATGCTTTGGGACACCCCGGGGTTTTCCTGCCGTAAAAGGGGCAGGACACTGTGCCGCAGCCGATTGCGTAGAAATTGGTCCCCTGCATTAGAGGAATCCTCCACACAGGAAAGGGCATACTCCCGCAGGAAAGAAAGAACCTCTTCTCTGGTTACAGAAAGCATCGGGCGGATCAGTTGTCCGGAGACAGGCGTAATGCCCCCCAGACCTTTAAGACCTGTCCCCCGAATCAAATGCATGAGTACAGTTTCCGCATTATCGTCAGCAGTATGCGCTGTGGCGATCTTACCGGGCAGGGTGCGAAAAAAGGCATATCTTGCCTCCCTGGCAGCCGCCTCCAGTCCTTTCTTTCCCGACACTACCTGTCCACTGCCAACATGCAGCACTATGTCGTACCGTTCACAGAATTCCCGGACAAATGCTTCATCCCGGTCAGATTCGGTACCTCGCAGTCCATGGTTAAAATGCGCAGCCTGCAAATTGATCTTAAGCTTATCCCGAAGCAGATACAAGGAGAACAAAAGCGCAATGGAATCCGCACCGCCGGACACTGCACAAATCACAGTATCCCCCGGTTCTACCATGGTATATTGACGGATAAATGCCGGGATCTTATTCAGCATGCTTCCACTCCCGGTCCGTAAAGGTCTGGAACTGGGGAATCCACTGCAGTTTTACGGTGCCCACCTCACCGTGACGGTTCTTCGCCACGATACATTCGGCAATACCCTTATCCTCGGTATCCGGCTTATAGTATTCATCACGGTACAGGAACAGCACCTCGTCCGCATCCTGCTCGATAGCGCCGGATTCACGCAGGTCGGAAAGCATGGGTCGCTTGTCAGGGCGACCTTCCGGTCCTCGGGATAACTGACTCAGGCACACCACGGGAACGTTCAGATCCTTCGCCATGATCTTAAGGCTTCTGGAGATATCACTGACCACATTCACACGGCTGTCACCGCCCTTGCCGTAGCCGGAGCCGTTCATCAGCTGCAAATAGTCCACGATCACAAGGCCAAGGTTTTCCACCCGGCGGCACTTGGCGCTCATCTCCGCCACCGTGATAGACGCATTGTCATCCACACGGATATCCGTCTGGCTCAAGGCAGCAGACGCCTTACAAAGGGTGATCCACTCCTCATTGGTCAGCTTGCCGGTGGCTAATTTCTGTCCGTCAATAAAGCTTTCGATAGACAGTAGGCGCATTGCCAGCTGTTCCCGGGACATTTCCAGTGAGAAGACGGCAACGGGTACATTATATTTTTTTGCTACATTCAGGCAAAGATTCAAGGCAAACGCCGTTTTACCCATTGCGGGTCTGGCTGCAAGGAGCAGGAGGTCGGACTTATTCAGACCGTTGATCTTGGCGTCCAGATCGCGCATACCGGTGGAAAGTCCGGGAATGGTGGAATCGGACTGACTCAATTCCGTCAGATTGTCAAAAACCCGGCGCAGGGTCGTACCGATATGCTCCAAAGAATCTCCCCGCTCCCCCTTACGAAGGGCAAAGATCTTCTTTTCCGCGCTTTCCAGGATCTCTCCGGGGGTTCCCTTTTGGGTATGGACAGTCTCGGAAATATCCTTTGCCGCATCCGCAAGGCCACGGAGCATCGCCTTGTCCCGGACGATTCCGGCATAGCGCACCGCATGTGCAGCGGTAGGCGTGATCTCCATAAGCTGCTGAATATAACTGCGGGAGTTTTCCTGCTCCGTTTCCCGGTAATAACCCAGTTCCCGCATTTTATCCAACACGGTGACGGGGTCGATGGTTTGGGAGAAATTAAACATGGTATATATGGTCTCATAAATCTCCCGGTTCTGCCGCAGGTAGAAGTCCTCAGGCCGAACAATGCCGATCACATCCGTCAAACAACGGCTGTCAATGAGGATCGAACCCAGCAGGGACTGCTCTGCTTCCAAGGACTGGGGAGGCTGATAAGACAGCAATTCTTCTTCCATGTGTCTTCTCCTTTCTTTAACAGATTCCTCTAAAATCAGGCTTCCTCGATCTTAACAGTCAGGGGTGCTGTGATCTCGTAGCCCAGCTTGCACTGGACGGTATAGGTACCTACACTTTTAATGGCATCGCTGATCACGATCTTCCGCTTATCCAGCTGGATGCCGGTCTTCGCCTTCAATGCTTCCGCAATCTCCTGATTGGTCACAGAGCCGAACAGTCTGCCGGCGCCGCCGCCTTTGGCGGTGACCACAAGAACCGTATCCCGAAGCTGTTTGGAGATCTCCAGCGCCTCGGCGCGCTCCTTGGCCTCCTTCTCCGCAGCAGCCTTATCGTTCATCTTTTTGGTATTCATTGCATCCGCGGTCGCTTCCACTGCCAGCTTCCGGGGCAGCAGGAAATTTCTGGCATAGCCGTCGGAAATCTCCAAAAGCTGTCCTTTCTTACCCTTACCTTTAACATCCTGAAGCAAAATGACTTTCATAACACGTTCTCCTTATTCCTCGTAGAATTTTTTAATGGACTGTGTGATCTGCTGGACCACATCCTTTACGGTGGTGTCGGGGATCTGCGCTCCGGCTGTGGCAGCATTACCGCCGCCGCCCAAAGGCTCCAGGATCACCTGCACATTGGCATCACCGATGGAACGGGCAGACACAATGACCCGATCCCCGCTGGGGTACACCACAAAAGACGCATTGATACCGGAAATATCCAGCAGTGCATCTGCAGCCTGCGCTGCCAAGGGTCTGGGCACTTCATCAGCCAGCATGGAAATGGCGATATCATTACCGTAAAGTCTTGCGCAATCGATGATCTTGTATTTCAGTCGGGTATCGTCCAGATTGTTCTGCAGGAGCTTTTTGGCATCCACAGGATCGGCACCCAGCTGGCGAAGGTAGGCAGCAGCTTCAAAGGTCCGCTCACCGGTCCGCACGTTAAAGCTCTTGGTATCCAAAAAAATGCCCGCCATCAGCGCCTTTGCCTCTATGGGAAGGACATCCTTTTTCTCCAGGGCATGCTGCAGCATCTCCGTTACCAGTTCCGAAGCAGAAGATGCGTAGGGTTCATGAAGATTTACCACCACGGGCGTAATATAATCCGCTGCCCGTCTATGGTGGTCTACAACGCAAACCCTGTGGACGGTTTCCAGCAGGTTACGGCTCTCCACCTGATCCGGACGGTTGGTATCCACAACCACCAAAGTACTGCGGTTGTCGCAGCGAAGCAATGCTTCCTGGGCGGAAATAAACACATTTTTATATTCGGCAGTGGCGCGGATCTGCCGGATCAGCTCCCCCGCGGAATTATCTTCCATATCCAGTACGATATAGGCAGGGGTCCCCCTCTTCCGGCAAAGGCACACGATACCCACCGCAGCACCCACAGCATCCAGGTCAGCATTTTTATGACCCATCACAAAAACTTCACTGCTTTGCCCGATCAGCTCCAGCATAGAACCTGCCGTAACACGGGAGCGGACTTTGCTTCTACGCTCAGTTTCCTTGCTGCGGCCACCGTAAAAGCTGAAATTCATGCGATCCTTGACCACAGCCTGATCGCCGCCGCGGCTGAGGGCCATCTCAAGGGCAAGGGTGGCGAAAGCATAGCCTTCCTCAAAGGTTGCCGCATCCACACCCAATCCAAAGGAAATAGACGCCGCAAGTCCGGAAGGACTTGTGATCTCGTGAACCGCTTCCAAAATGGAGAATTTTTCCTCAGAAGCCTGCTTCAGATCCCTTTTCTCAAACACCAGAAGAAACCGGTTTTTTTCCAGTCTCCGCAAAAGTCCGTGGTATTTCTCCGACCATTTTATAATGGCATCATTGATCCGGGCGTTCAGTCCGGAGATGGCAGCCTCCGTCATGTTACGGGTCAGCTCATCGTAATTGTCCACAAGGATTACCGACACCACAGGACGGGAACGGATGTACTCATCCCGTACCTGATATAGCTCTGTCAGATCTGCAAGATACAAAACGCCCAGTTGGGTATTTTGCGGATCATCGCCCTTGACCACCGCTCCGTGAATCCGGTAACGCCGCCCGGAGAGGGTCACATCATAGGGGGATTCCGTTTTGCCGGAAGACAGCCATTCCAAAGAAAAGCCGGGCAGCACATCCTCGATTTTGCGGGTGGTGAAGGTATCGTTCAGTTCTGCCCGACGGACAAAATCGGTATTAGCATATACGATGCCGCCATCCGCCATCCGCACCAGTACCGTGGGGAACGGGGATTTTGCGCCGTCGGCATGTGTCGCTTCATTGGTAACCTTCTGCAAAAAATTCTGCAGCTGCTTTCTGCGGAAGGACCGATAGAGCATATAAAGGACAAATCCCAATGCCGTTACCACTGATTCAACAGCTGCCAGCACATATTCTCCCAGTACAGCAGTGGCAACCGTAAATCCCACAAGTCCCACAAAGAACGGCCAAACGCCGGTATTAAGCGCATTTCCAAGCTTCTTATTCATTGGTCAGCACCTCCTGTTACGGTACACTTTCCCATAGTTAGCACTATTTTATCTATTATAACAAATCTGTCCACAGGGTGCAACTGTTTTTTCCCTTTCCCTTATCGACTTTTTTCGGAAACGGACTGTGCTACCATGAGATAAAAGAAAATAATGGTGTACAAAACCGCAAAATCGTGGTATAATAACCAAAGAAGGCGTCAGACAGCAGGTCTGGGCACAGGGTGCGGCTGTTCCGCATAGAGAACTGAACATACAGATTTTGCAGGCGGGTTGCTTTTCCTCCGGTGATTCAGGGCCGAGGGAAACTGCAGGCGGCTGCCTGCTTTTGTGTTGCCATTTTGAAAGGAGAATTGATTTATTTGGCGGAAAAACTAAAGATTATCCCCCTTGGCGGTCTGGATGAGATCGGCAAGAATATCACCGTTTTGGAATACGGCAAGGATATGATCGTCGTTGACTGCGGTGTGGGTTTCCCCGATGAGGACATGTACGGCGTGGACCTGGTGATCCCGGATTTTACCTACCTTGTCCAAAACGAAAAGAAATTGCGGGGTATGTTCATTACCCACGGTCACGAAGACCACATTGGTTCCATCCCCTACTGCATGCAGCAGGTAAACTGCCCCATCCACGCCACAGCCATGACCTGCGGTCTGGTGAAGCTGAAGCTGGAGGAGCACCGCATTGCTGATAAAGTAAAGCTCATCACCCACAAGCCCGGTGACGTGGTCAAAGCCGGCTGCTTTACCGTGGAGTTTATCCATGTCAACCATTCCATTGCTGATGCAGTGGCTTTTGCCATCCACACTCCCGTGGGCACGGTCATAATGACCGGAGACTTCAAGATCGACCCCACTGCAAAGGACGGAATGATCGATATGGCGCGGCTGGGTGAGTTGGGCAAGCAGGGCGTTTTGGCTCTGCTGTGTGATTCCACTAACGTGGAGCGTCAGGGATACACCCCCAGCGAGAACATCGTGGCAGAGGGTTTGGACCGGCAATTCAAAAACTGCGACCAGCGGATCATTGTCACTACCTTCGCTTCCAATATGCACCGTATTCAGGCAGTCCTTGCTACCGCCCACAAGTATGGCAGAAAAGTGGCGGTATCCGGCAGAAGCATGGAAAACATGCTGAAGGTAGCCCAGGAGCTTGGCTATCTGAAAGTCCCCTCCGGAACCATTGTGGATCTAGCGGCCATCAAAAGCCTGCCCAAAAACAAAGTCGTCATTGTTTCCACCGGTTCTCAGGGCGAAAATATGTCTGCCCTGTATCGCATGGCGTTCTCCACCCACAAGCAGGTGGATATTCAGGCCGGTGACCGGGTGATCATTTCCGCTTCTGCCATTCCCGGCAACGAAAAAGCAGTATCCCGGATTATCAACGAACTGTACCGCAAGGGTGCGGACGTGGTCTACGAAAAGAGCGAGGGACTGCATGTATCGGGTCACGCCTGCCGGGAAGAATTGAAGATCATTCACGCCCTGACCCGCCCCCGTTTCTTCATTCCCGTTCACGGTGAGCAGCGTCATCTTCAGATCCACGGCAGACTTGCCACCCAAATGGGCACCCTGCCGAAAAATGTATGCATTTCGGAGATCGGCAATGTCATCGAGCTTACCAGAAAGACCCTTAAGGTCAACGGCACCGTGCAAGCAGGCAAGGTCTTTGTGGACGGCACCGGTGTGGGCGATGTGGGCAGTGTGGTCCTTCGGGACAGAAAGCATCTCGCCCAGGACGGCATGATCGTGGTATGCGTGAGCATCTCCTCACAGGACGGTTTGGTGATCACCGGTCCCGACATCATCACCCGGGGATTCGTGTATGTAAAAGAATCCGAGGAACTGATGGAAGAGCTGCGCTGTGTTGCTATGGAGGCCATCGAACGATGCGGACGCAAGCGTGTCAGAGACTGGACCGCCATCAAATCCGCCATTAAGAACGATCTCAGCGGCTATCTTTATAAGACAACCAAGCGCAATCCCATGATTCTTCCCGTTATCATGGAAATTTGACCTATTGCCTCCCCGGATCCCCCGGGGAGGTATTCTTACAGGAGTAGCTATGCAGTATTATTTTGCACCCATGGAGGGCCTGACAGACGGAATCTACCGCAGACTCCACCAAAGGTATTTTCCGGGAATTGACCGGTATTACACGCCTTTTTTCTCCCCTACCGTACATCGCAGTCTGACCCCCAAGGAACAGCGGGAACTGCCTTATGCCGACACATGGGATGCAGAAACCGTCCCACAGATCCTGACCAAAGTCCCGGAAGATTTTCTGTGGATGGCGCAGCAATGTATGGACCGGGGCTACCGGGAGGTTAATCTGAACCTGGGCTGCCCTTCCGGCACCGTCACCGCCAAAAGCAAAGGTGCCGGTATGCTGACGGATCTTTATGGATTGGATCGGTTTTTGGATGAGATCTTTTACAGCACGCCCCTGCCTGTTTCCGTCAAAACACGTATCGGTTTTGGAAGTGCTGAGGAATTTCCCGGAATCATGGAAATCCTGGGAAAGTACCCCATCCGGGAGCTGATCGTGCATCCCCGGGTACGCATGGACTTTTACAGCAACAAACCCAACATGGCTGCCTTTGCCCATGCCTTGCAGGCAAGCACATGCCCTGTATGCTACAACGGAGATCTTACCTGCCTACAGGACATTGAAAAATTTTCCGAAAACTATCCCCGGGTGGGTGCTGTTATGCTTGGAAGAGGGCTGATCGCAGATCCCGGCATGCTCTCAGCCACCGGCACTACGCCTCAGCTTTTGGAGGCCTTCCATGATGAGCTGTTTGAAGAATATATCAGAAGCTTTGGCAGCGCCAGAAATGCCATGTTCCGCATGAAGGAAAACTGGCACTATTTGCTCACCAATTTTGAAAACGCTGAAAAACTGGCAAAATCTCTGCGGAAGACAACGGATGTATCACAATATAGGGAAATTACTCATAAAATCATCCACACACTTCCTATGCGCACCAAAGCAGCTGTCCCCCGGTAGAATTTTGCGGTTGTGGGTTGCATGCTCGAGCTTTTTGTGGTAAGATTAGGAAAAACATTTTTGGAGGTTACATATGTACTATTTCGGTGTAGATCTGGGCTCTACCAATATCAAGGTTTCCCTGTATTCCAGCGAAATGCAGCTGGTGGACCGACAGAGCTATCCGGTCAATTATATCCGTGAAAACGGATTTGTGGAATTCGACGCAGACAAGTACTGCAAGAGCATCATGAAGCTTATCAGCTCAATGGTCAGCAAAAACAATGTCGACGCCACGCAGGTTTCCCAAATCATCTTCACCGGTCAGGCGGAATCCCTGGTGGTTGTAGATAAGGACGGCAACACGCTGATGAACGCCATTTCCTGGATGGATGAGCGCAGTGTCAGCGAGTGCCAGTCTCTGGAAAAGCAGTTCTCCCGTGAAGAGATCGAAGCCGTAACCGGTCAGATGGCTGTGCTGCCCACCTGGCCTGCTACCAAGATCCTGTGGCTGAAAAACAAGCGCCCGGACATTTTCCAGAACGCCGGCACTTTCCTCATGCTGAAGGATTTTGTGGTGTACAAACTCACCGGAAAAATGCTGGCTGACATGTCCATTGCCACCTTTACCTTCTATTTTGATATCTACGAAAAGCAGTACTGGAAGAAGATGCTGGACGCTATCGGCATCAGTGAGGCACAGCTGCCTGCCCTCACAGAACCCTGCACCGTTGCCGGCTGTCTCACCACCAAGTGCGCAGAAGCAATGGATCTGACCCAGATCACCCGGGTAAACATCGGCACTTTGGATCATTTCACCGGTATGATCGGCACGGGCAATGTGCAGATGGGCGGTATGACCCTTTCCACCGGTACCGTTATGGCCCTTACCACCATGTCCGCAGAGCCTGCCCCCCGGGATTCCGGTATTGCAATGCATTACGGTTTTGTCCCCGATACCCACATCATGCTGCCTGTGGCAGAATCTGGCGGCGTTTCCCTGGAGTGGTTCCGCCGCACCTGTATGGGTGATGTTACCTATGACATGATGAACGAGGAACTGTCCCGGCGCACCCTCCCCAATGAACTGATCTTCCTGCCCTATCTGGTGGGCACCAACTCTCCGGAGTTTGATGTGGACGCTTCCGGCACCTTCTTTGGTCTGCGGCAGGAAAACGATGTATATGACATGGCCTGCGCCGTTATGGAGGGCGTTGCCTTTATGCTGCGTAAGAACTGCGACCATATCCGCAGCAAGGGTACTGAGATCTCCCATATCATTGCCACCGGCGGCGGCTCTAAGAGCCCCATTTGGTGTCAGCTGCAGGCGGATATCACCGGTCTGCCTGTGGTCATCCCGGCGGAAAAGGAAGCTGCCTGCCTGGGTTGCGCCATTATCGGCGCAGTGACCGACAACATTTTCCGCAGCTACCAGGAGGCATCCAAGGTGTGCATCTCCTTTACCAAGCGCTACTCCCCCATCAATCACGAAAAATACGAGAAGAAATATCAAAAATTCTGTGCATTGTACGATGCAATGCTGCAAGTTACCCGGATGTAACATTTCCTGCCCCCAACGGATGTTGGGGGCTTTCCTTATTTTAGAAATACGTGCCTTCCGCCTTGATTTTTCGGCATAAATGTAGTAATATTTACTCAAATCGACATTTCGGAGTGACAGAAAATATGCACAGAATTACAAAGCGTATTCTGGCAGTTGTACTGTGTGCAGCTGCCATTCTTTCCTGTTTGCCCCAATTGACGCCAAGTGCCGGCGCTGCCATGCCGGAGCATGAAAATACATATGTAAATACCGGCGACCAGCGCAAGGATATTATCGGTGTTGCCCTGACCCAGTTGGGGTATCAGGAAGCGGGAAAAAACAACGACACCAAATACGGCACATGGTACGGCCTTCCCTATAATCCCTGGTGTGCCATGTTTGTGACTTGGTGCGCAAGACAGGCAGACATCCCCACAGACGTGCTGAAGCGTAGCGCAAAGGCAGACCCCAGAAGCGGTTATTTTGGAATCAAAACCTTCTACAGCAACCAAAAGACACCCTCTCCCGGCGACCTGTTTTTTACAACCGGCAATACCCACGTGGGTCTTGTGTACTATGTGGAGGGTGACTACTTCTACACCATTGAGGGCAACAGCAATGCCAATCACAGCACCGAGGGTTACTGTGTCATTTCCAACAAAAGAAAGTTATCCGGGTTCAAGTTTGCCTCCCCTGCCTATAAGGGAGGCGACAAGGCGCACGAATTTGTCTTTAAGCAGGAGAACGCCCACCCTCACCGAACCTACTATCAATGCAGCAAATGCAATGCCATGCACTATACCGGAAATACGGTTTGTGTCAGCGGTTGCAAGCAATGCTTCTCTTGCGGATGCTCGGAAGCTTCTGCAGGCTATTATCTTTGTCAGATTCCGGACGGTGTCGCCAGTGTACGCCCCGGGCATACCAACAATGTCACCGACAAAACCCGCCTTGGCTACATCGGCGACGGCATGGTTGTGTATGTCCACGGCATGGCCGGCGGCTTTGCCTGTATTGAATATGACAACCTCCGGGGGCATGTGCTTTCCAAGTATCTAAAAGCTTACTATCCGGCGCCCCAAGCACCGGAAATTTCCACCGAAAAGTACATTTACCGTGTTGACAGCGATGTGATCGTTAACTGGAGCAAGCCTGCAAATACGGAAGAATTTCTGCTCCGTATTTATAAAGACGAAAAGATGATAACAGAAACCAAAACCACCGAAACGAGATTCGTTATCAAAAAAGCACAGATCGGTGAATATACTGCGCAGATCGTTGCCGGAAACAGAACGGGATGTTCCCAGCCCAGCGAGGTCTTTTTCTCTGTTCGGGGAACCTATCAGCTAACCTATGACTGCAAAGGCGGAACCGGCGGACCAAATCCCCAAATACAGACCAAGGGAGAACCTACCACCATCTCGGATACCGTGCCTGTACGGAAAGGGTTTGATTTCCTCGGATGGACTGCCGACCCCAGTGGAAGATTCGTGGAATATGTTAAGAAGGATACGCTGTCAAGCAGTCAGGACGTAAAACTCTATGCTGTGTGGAAAGAAAGCACTGCTGCCGTATCCCAGCTGTCCATCCATCAAATGCCCATACGCCGGTATTTCCTTCTGAATGAAGAACTGGATACAGAGGGCTTGATCCTGAAGGTTCTTTACTCCGACGGTTCCGGCCACAATATCCGCAGCGGTTTTACCACATCTGGATTTTCTTCTCAGAAACTGGCAGATCTCACCGTAACCGTTACCTATCAAGAGCAGTCTGCCACCTACCCCGTGCACATTGTTCCCTACATTCCCGGTGATATCAATGAGGACAAGAAAGTAAACCGGGACGATGTAATTAAGCTTTTGTGGCACATCAATTTCCCTGGTGAACACCCTATTGCCGTTCCGGCTGACTACACCTCAGACAACAAGGTGAACCGGGATGATGTAATCAAGATTCTATGGCATGTAAATTTCCCGTATGAATATTCTCTAGATCTTCCTTCCGGTTCGTAACACAGGAGAAACATAATGAAAAAATTTATCTTAAGTCTTTTCGCCCTTATGCTGCTGTTCTGTCTTGCTCTTCCCGCCTACGCGGCTTCGGCACAAATGCACATCGGTGTATCCTCCGGCACTGTTTCCCGGGGGGATAATGTTACCGTCACTGTTAAACTCAGCAACGGCTCTGCGGTGAGTAACGGCGGTATCGTGCTGAAATACGACAGCAGTATCCTTTCCTACGAGGGTGGCAGCTGCAATGTCAGCGGTGCTGCAACCAGCAATGTCAACTCCGGAGGCGGTGTATTCGCCTTGGAAACGGATAAAGCTGTATCCGGCACTATCTTCACTTTTAAATTCAAAGTCAAATCCGATGCCAAATTCGGCAGCACATCCATTTCCGGCAGTGGCAATCTTGACAGCGCAGCGGGCAAAATCAGTTGTTCTGTCAGCGGTACTACTCTAACTATCTCCTGCCGTCACGATTTCAAGAATTGCACAAAAGTCAGCGACAGTCAGCACGAAAGCACCTGCTCCATCTGTGGGGAGAAAAAGAAAGAGAACCACACATGGGACGCAGGCACCGTTATAAAAGCTGCCACCTGTAAAGAAACCGGATCCAAGAAGTTTGTATGCTCCGGCTGTAAGGCAGAAAAAAGCGAAGTGTTGGAAAAGACCAACGATCATAAGTACAGTTCCTACGCCAATTTGAATGACAAAAGTCACACTGCCGTATGTACCGTATGTCAGGTAAAATCCACCCTAAATCACAATTGGAACAAAGGAAAAGTGAACAAAGCTGCCACCTGTCAGGAAACCGGCAGCAAAACCCTGACCTGTAAAAACTGCTCTGCTACCAAAGAAGATATTATTCCCAAGGCTGCCCACAGCTTTACACCCTGGGAATCTGTGGACGAGAATTCCCACACCCACAGCTGCACCGTCTGTAAAAAAGAAGAAACAAAGTCTCATAACCTTGCAAAAGAGCTGCTCCACAACGAAACCGTCCATTTTACAGGCTGCAAGGACTGTAACTTCACCAAGGATTCGCAGGATCACGTTCCCGGTCCTGCCGCCACCGCTACCACCGATCAGATCTGCACCGTCTGCAACCGGGTCCTGCAAATCCGCACAGATCATGAGCACGAATTGAACGAAGGCTGGATGTATGATTCCAAGGGACATTGGAACAACTGCAGCCTTTGCGATCAGAAATGTAATTACACAGAACATACCTACGAAACCAATTGTCAAAGCCAATGCACCATCTGCTCCGCAGAACGCACCGCCCCCCACGATCCCGACGGAAACTGGATCACCGACCCTCAGGGGCACTGGCAGATTTGCAAGAGCTGCGGCGAAAAGGCAATGACCGGCAGCCATACCCCCGGTGCGGCAGCCACTGCAGCAACCCCCCAGCTTTGCACCGATTGCGCTTATGAGTTGGCACCGGCTCTTCCCCATGAGCATTTTGACGGTGCCCACAGTCACATCTGTGAATGTGGCGAAACCTATGAATCCGATGAGGATTGTCCCATCTGCCGGGAGGCCCGAAAGGATTTCCCCTGGTGGATCCTGTGCATTGCAGAAGCCGTCATCTTTGCCGGCGCCGCCGGGGCATACTTCTATTTAAAAAGAAAAAAAGAGGCAGCCCAGCTTCTTTAAAAAATTTACCGCCTGACGAAGATTCGTCAGGCGGTATTCCTTATCATACAAGCTCCAGAGGGGGCAGCAGGATATTCTTAAAATTGATCTCCATTTCCCACTTTTCCTTGGCTGCATCGATGAGCGTCGTTGCTCGGTCGGAAATCAGGTAGGTCTTTGCGTAATAACGCCACTGCTCCTGGGAATGGGCAAAGAACATAATGTGATACCCAAACTCACTCTTTACAATACCGGTATCTCCCACCTTGCGGCTTTCATCCATACACCAATTCAGGAAAGGCTCCACAAAGCTGGTGGTACTGGTAATGCCGGTATACAAACCACCGGTGGTATTGGAGCCGCCGTCGGCAGAATGTTCATTTGCCAAGGCCGCAAAGCTCTCTTCGGTGGCATCTGCATCCTTCCACTGCTGCAGCAGCGCCTGGGCTTCCTTCAGACAGGCTTCCCACTGTGCATCGGTGTACGTGACAGTCTCAGTCTCCTCATCCTCCACTCCGCCCTGGGGCTCCAAAAGGATATGGCGCACATTGACCATATTACCGCTGGTCTTGTCAATCTTTTCTTCCTTGAACATCTCTTCGTGTTCCTGATAATACTTTTCGATATCCTCAGCAGAGGGTTCCATGTTGATATACTCTGCGCCAATATAATATGCCCGACAGTACGCAAGATAATCCTCAAGGGAGGTACCGGGACCAAAGCGGTCATTGACAAAGGCTTCCGCAGTTTCAAACTTTTCTTCCTTTGCCATTTCCTCCAGCTGCTTGGGCAGTGAATCCAGACTTGCACGGATCTCTTCAGAGGGAACGTAGCCAGCCTCGGTGCTGGACATGTAGACAAGCTGGTAATTATACCAAGTCTCGATAGCGGCATTGATAAAATACTGCTCCCAGGACAGGGTCTCGTCATAATAGCAAGGCTGATCTGCCAGGGGTTTGGTGTAGTCCAGGTTCATATAGGACAGGTAGGAGCTGTTGTTGGTGACAAAGTCTGCGATCATCATTTTGTAATAGATCTGCAGAGCACCGTTGGTCAGTTCCTTGCCATTGACGGTGGCCACCACCTTGCTGCCTGCCTTGGCAGCCTTGTCGTCTTCCTCCACCGTATAGACATCCTTCTTGTTGATGTCATTGGGGCGGGGACGCAGATCCACTCCAAAGGCATACAAAAGTACAATTGCCAATGCTGCCAGCAGTACTACAGACGCCACAATTCCCAAAATGATCTGCCACAGCTTTGCCTTGGGCTTTTCCACCGGCTGTTCCAAAGAAATCTCCGGGGCATTTTCCTCCGCCGGTGTTTCCGGAAGAGTTTCGGCTGCCCCCTCCCCGAGACTTTGCTCCTGTTCTACGGGTTCGGTTTCCGTCAACTCTGCAGAGGTTTCCTCCGGAACTTCCTCAGGGGCAGGTGCATTGTCACCGCCGCAGGAAGGACACAGGAAGATTCCCTCTTCCAGTTCCTGCTCACAAAATTTACACTTCATATGATCCTCTTTCTCCCCTGTACTTTGCCGCAGCGTCCGCCCAGGGGCGCATGATAGGCATAGTCTATCACGATTTCCTAGGAATTGCAAGAACCTTTCCCAATTGTTTACAAACCGTCAAAATTACGCTCCCAGCCCTTGCAAAACATCGAAAAAAATGCTATCATTTATATTTGAAGAATTATGTCCTTACGCCACCGGCAAATCAGGACATCCGGTACAGAAGGAGTACAATCATGAGCAGCAAAACCACTGTTATCTCACAGGAAGCATTACAGCAGCAGCTGGGCTACTGCAACGAGATCTTACAATATTGGCGGCAAAGAAACCGCACCCCCCTTGCCTATGTGGAGACTTACGGCTGTCAGCAAAACGAGGCAGATTCGGAGCGGATCCGGGGTATGCTGATCGAATCCGGTTATGCCATTACCCAGGAAGCAGAGGGTGCTGATGTGGTGGTCATGAACACCTGCGCCATCCGGGAGCATGCAGAGCAGCGGGTCTTTGGCAATCTGGGCGCGCTGACCCACACCAAACGCCGTCACAGCACCCAAAAAATCTTTCTGTGCGGATGCATGGCAGGACAGGAGCATGTTGTGCAGCGGATCAAGAAGAGTTACCCCCATGTGGACGGTGTATTTTCCACCCACCACCTTTGGCAGTTTCCCCAGCTTCTTCTGCAGGTACTGACCACCGGTAAGCGGCAGTATTTTGTGGAGGACGAGGCAGGCTCTATTGCCGAGGGTCTTCCCCAACAGCGGGACAGCAAGCTGAAAGCTTGGGTCAGCATTATGTACGGCTGCAACAACTTCTGCACCTACTGCATCGTTCCTTATGTTAGAGGACGGGAGCGAAGCCGGAAAAGCTGTGACATCCTTACAGAATGTCGCCAGCTCATTGATTCCGGTGTAAAAGAGATCACCCTGCTGGGGCAGAATGTCAACTCCTATGGCAAAGACCTGGATGAAGGCGTGGATTTTGCCGATCTTCTGCAGAAAATCGCCCAGATCCCCGGGGATTTTCTGATTCGCTTTATGACCAGCCATCCCAGAGATGCCGGCAAAAAGCTCTTTGATACCATGGCCGCCTCTCCCAAAATTGCAAAGCAGCTGCATCTCCCCTTTCAGTCCGGCTCCAGCCGGGTATTGAAGGCCATGAATCGGCACTATGACCGGGATACTTATCTGCAAGCTGTGACTTATGCCAAATCCGTAATGCCGGAATTGGTTCTTACCAGCGATGTCATTGTAGGTTTCCCCGGGGAAACGGAGGAGGAGTTTGAAGAGACCATTTCCCTGATCCAGCAGGTGCGTTATGACGCCCTGTTTACCTTCATCTTCTCCCCCCGGGCAGGCACCCCTGCAGCCGGGATGGAGGATCCCACCACCAAGGAGGAGAAGAACCGCCGTTTTGACCGGCTGTGTGCCGTACAAAATGCCATTTCCGAAGAAATTCACGCAGAGTACATCGGAAAAACCTATCGCTGCCTCATCGACGGGAAGGACAACGATCTGCTCACTGCCAGAACAGAGGGTGGAAGGCTTGTCCGCCTGTCCGGAGGCGATGAGCACATCGGAACCTTTGCAGACATTACCGTTACAGGCTCCAATACATGGAGCCTTACCGGCACCTTTGCCACTAAGGAGTGATCGTATGGCCGAAGAAAAAAGCAATCTGACGCCCATGAAGCGGCAGTATAACCAAATTAAAGAAAGAAACCAGGATTGCATCCTTTTCTTCCGTCTGGGTGACTTTTACGAAATGTTCGACGAGGATGCCAAGCTGGCTGCCCGGGAACTGGATCTTACCCTTACCACCCGGGACAGAAACAAACCCAAGGAAGAGCAGACACCCATGTGCGGTGTTCCCTATCACTCTGTGGATGCCTACATTGCCCGACTGGTAGCCAAGGGCTACAAGGTTGCGATATGTGAGCAGATGGAGGACCCTGCCGAGGCAAAGGGCATCGTAGAACGGGACATCACCCGCATCGTGACCCCTGGCACCGTTACCGAAAGCTGCATGCTGGAAGAAAGCCGCAACAATTACATGGGCTGTCTTTACGGTGACGGAGATTGCTACGGACTTGCTTTCTGTGATGTTTCTACCGGTGCTTTCTTTGTAACCACCTGTGCAGATGCCCAAGGTGCTGCGTCAGAGCTTGGGCGTTTCTCCCCTTCCGAAGTCATTCGCGGGGGCATCACCTGCAAGGATCCTGTTTTGGAGGATGCACTGTTTCACCGGCTTTCCTGCTGTGTGGACGAAGCCAAACCCGATCAGTTTCAGGAGCAAGTCGCCCAGGAGCTTTTGCAGCGGCATTTTTCCGCACCGCTGGCACAGCTGGATCTGACGGGGCATCCTCAGGCGGTGATCGCCGCAGGAACACTGCTGCAAGCCTTGATATTCGTGCAAAAGAACGAGCTTTCTCATATCCGTCAGCTGCAATATTACAGCACCGGTCGGTTTATGGAACTGGATCTGGACGCCCGGCGAAACCTTGAACTGACAGAAACCCTGCGCAGCAAGGAAAAGAAAGGCACCCTTCTTTGGGTCCTGGATAAGACCCACACAGCCATGGGCAGTCGGATGCTTCGCAGCTGGTTGGAAAAGCCCCTCCTGGAGCCTGCAGAAATCACCCGCCGCCAGTGTGCCGTAGAAGAACTGACCGATGCCGCGGTTTGCCGGGGTGAGCTGATTGAAGCCCTTAAGGATGTAACGGATCTGGAGCGTGTCATGTCCCGGATCGTTACGGGTTCTGTGAACTGCCGTGACCTTTTGGGTCTTGCCCGGGGCTTCCGGGCACTCCCCCAAGTCAAGCAGCAGCTCTCCATGCTGGACACTCCTATGCTGCAAAAGCTTGCCGAAGCCATTGACCCCCTTGCTGATTGCGCGGATCTCATTGAAAACACCATTGTTGACGACCCCCCGCTCACAGTCCGGGAAGGCGGTATCATCCGAAAGGGCGCCAATGAAGAAGCCGACCAGCTTCGGGACATTATGGACGGCGGCTCCGGCACCATTGCTGCCATAGAGGCTTCGGAACGGGAATCCACCGGCATCCGAACACTTCGAGTGGGATACAACCGGGTATTCGGTTACTACATTGAGGTTTCCAAATCCTTTATGGATCAAGTGCCGGAGCACTACATCCGCAAGCAAACGCTTACAAACGGCGAGCGTTATATCACCCCTGAGCTCAAGGATATGGAGTCTACCATTCTCGGTGCCAAGGATCGTTCCGTAGCACTCGAATATGAGCTCTTTGGGCAAGTCCGCACCTTTGTTGCAGAACAGAGTGTGCGTATTCAAAAAACGGCGGCGCTGCTTGCCGAGCTTGACACCTATCGCTCCCTCGCCGTTGTGGCAAGCAAGAACAAATACGTGCGTCCCGAAAT
>JAGAMQ010000046.1 GCA_017624645.1 Oscillospiraceae bacterium | reverse complement strand
GCCACCCGGGCAAACATTTTGATTGCAACCACAATAGGATGAGGCAGTTCTCTTCCACAATCCAAATAATAATACGTTTTGTCTCCGTCAAAAACCGGAATAATTCTATTGGAATTCTGGCTGAGATTTCGAATGTCTATCTGAGCTTCCCATACCGTCTGCTTTGCAGGCGAAGTAAGCAGTCTCCCCTTAGAGTCAAATACATTCACGGTAATATGCAGTTCATCTTGAATTGCATCTTTAATCAGCTGCGCCAGCTTGATAGAACTGATATCACTCAAAAAACCACCTCTTATCTGTCACGGTCACTGTATTTCCCGTTAGCTGCATTGATCGACCTTTCCAGTATCCTTTAATAACAATTATAACTTGCAAAGTTATAATTGCAATATTTTTATCGGATAACAGTAATCGCCGTGGTTTTGTAAAATGAAGGTATGAGGTGTGTCCGATGAATTATGAGTTTGAGCAAGAGTACAAGCAAATCGGCCTGAAAATTGCATACTACCGCAAATTGCAGGGCTACACACAGGAGAAACTTGCCGAAAAACTGGGCGTGGCAACCTCCTACATCGGACAAATCGAAGCGGTCGGTATGTATAAACCGATTTCATTAACCACTCTACTACGAATTGCGCAGGCATTGAATGTTCCGGCGCATAAGTTTTTAGAGTTTTAGCACGCAACAAACAACGGTCAACACCGCCCATACTTTTATAGAATAACAAGAGTCCTATAACCAGGTTTGGTTATAGGACTCTTGTGTTCTTTTAGCTTCCTTGTGCCCTAAAAATGATACCAGACAGTTCCACCGACATAAAATGTTTTTGAAGTCTTAGTCTCCATCTTACGAATCCAATCATCCAAAGGCAATAATTTCCCAGACTCATAAATATAGACACCATATTGGTCTGCATAGCTTCCCATGAGACTGTTTATTGTCAGGCGAAGTGTCTCAGCAGACAAAATCCCCGCAAATTTTGCATACTCTGTTTCAGCTAATTTTTGGGCAGCGGCCTTAAAAGCTTCATATTTTTCTTTAAAGTACTGCTGTTTGAGCAACGGAGAAAAAACAATTTGATCTCCATTACAGTCACACAGACTGCCGAAATGCTTTACCAGATAGCGAATGCTGCTTTCTCTCTCAGCGGCAGACATTTTGGTCGCATAACTACAAATGGAGTTAAAAAACCAGTCTGGCAAGTATCCGGGCGTTATCTGTTGATTGACAGGAATTGGTCGTTCTGAAATCTCATACACTGTGCTGTGCAAAACTACACCTCCTTATCCGTATAGATGTATTTTTACAGAAATTCATCCAGCGTAGCACAGAATTTTTCCTGCAGGAAAGAAGGACGGTCTGAGCCAATGCTCAAGCCGCCCTTTTTTCTTTTTACATTATATGGTAACCAATCATTTATGAATAATTCTCGTTTTATTATTCCTTACTCTCATACTTTTTAAATAACATCCATCGATCCGCGATTTGGACCACAAGTCCATTGCCCACAGCATAATCTTTTCATATTTAGTCATAGAAAACACCTCCAAAGTTAATGCCAGCCTTTGCATATAAAAATACGGCAGCTTTCCAAGAAAGCTGCCGCGCTTATTTGAGGGCAGATTCTTGTCCTCGATTATGCTTTAATATCTAAAGTTTACAGATCAAATGACCAACAGTAAACAACAAAATGGTAACAAAAAATCTTATGCTGCTCAACACAAATTTTCAGGTGCAGTATGAAGAGAGTAAAAGCAGGGCGACCCCTGCCGCACCATCTTACAGAACGCAAGCAACGGCCTGCAGTTCGCTTCACTACAGGCCGTTGTTATATTTCATTATGGACTTTCTATCGTGTCTGCAATGCTGTCACAGCGCACCACAACGCGGCTGTAGCCGCCCTTTGTGCAGGTAAACAGCGTCAGGTCGTGGTCTGATGCCGTCAGTTTCTCCAGTTCCGTTTTCTGTAGTAGTTCTGTGGCAGTGACCTCAAATTTGCACGTGGTGCCGTCCACAGAAAGGAACGTCACAGCATCTCCAGGCTCCAGATTTTTAAACCGACCGAAGTGACGGTCGTAGTTATGGGCCAACAGGATCAGATTTTCATCCTTGACGCTGCCGGAATACCGGCACGGAGCGATCTGCAGCAGGTCATAATTCCAGTTGTCCAGCACCGGAAGATTCAGTCCCGCTGCAGGCACCTGCAAAATCCCAACTACTGCATATCCATTCAGAGTGGTTTGGGGCAACGTAACCGCTTCCGCTTCTCCGCACAGCACGTCTTGCTGGTGCACAGTCACTGAAGCAGCTGCCATCTCCTGCCTCAGTTCCTGCAGCAAGGCCTCTGCCCGATCACCAGCGGCGCGCTCCTGCGCTTCGTAGGAAGCAAAAAGGCAAGCGGCTGAAAAGGCCATCAACAGACCGGCCACGATAAAAAACAGTCCTCTAAGTCTCCTCTTCATAGCACTTCCGCCCCCGATAAAGATCCACAAGCCCCAGAAATACCAGCAGAATACCCGCTGCCATCAGCAGATAGATGGGAAGCACTTCTGCACCGGTCTGCGGGATGGTCGGCCCTGCGGGCGGCACTTCCGGCTGCACCGGTTCCTCCGGCGTATCTGCCGGCAGTTCCGGCACAGGAATATCCGCAGGCGGTTCCGGTACACCGGGATCCGTTACGCCCTCCGTATAGGTGTTTGTCACCACAAAACCGTTTGCAGTATCCCCTCCATAGGTAGTGGTATATTCGCTGACAGCGTTCTGCCAGACCGCATAGTAAAGATCTGCCGGAACACCGCAGAACATACCTGTCCAGCCGGAGGCTGCATCAAGCTGCAGCACGGAAATTACATTGCCGTTGGCAATGAGGGAAACGGTCACCACAGCAGGCCGCTTTCCTGCCGTATCGTCCTGATCCACCCACTCCACACGGACAGGAATATCGATCAGCTGCGGGTCGGGAATCACAGGCGGTGGAGGAGTTCCCGGATCGGTGGTACCACTGAAAACGTTGGTAATAGTGATACCGGTGGCTGCAGTTCCCTGATAGCCAGCAGAATAATCAGGAACAGCAACCTCTTTCACGGTATAACTTTTTGTTCCATCCAACCCGGTAAAGGTGTACTTCCAGTAATTGGATTCACTCAGCATGGCGGTGCGAATTACAGTACCATCCAAAATCAGCTGTACGGTGATGCTTTCCGGTCGCTTACCCGCGGCATTGTTGTCATCGTCCCAGACTTTGGACACAGAAACATGGGCCGGTTTTTCCTCCGGTACTTCTCCACCGCCTCCGCCACCACCGCCGCCACCACTACCTCCGCCATCACTGACATAGGTGTTGACAACGATATATCCTTCGATGGCGGGCAGATACTCCACCTCGTATTGGGTGATGGGGTCTTCCTTCACGGTATAGGTCCCGCTCTCAGGCAGCATGTGGAATTTATACTGTCAGCCGGTGGTTTCCGTGAGTGTGGCGGTACGATACTGAATCCCGTCACGCAAAAGTGTGATTTTGATGCTGTTGGGACGTTTGCCTGCTGCGTCCAGTTCATCCTCCCACAGTTTGATACAAACCATCGTTTTAACATCCGTATCGGAGGTTTTCGGTTGGGAGACTACAAAATAGTCCTCTCTTCCGTCTATCCGGACAGGGACAGTCACCAGAAACGGTTGGAAGGACACCGCTTGTCCGCCATATTCACAGACAAGATAGACCCCTTC
>JAGAMQ010000045.1 GCA_017624645.1 Oscillospiraceae bacterium | reverse complement strand
GGTCTTGCCCCAAAGCATGGAACCTGCCAGCTTCTGTTCCAGGATTTCCACACGGTCGCCGTTGTAGTAATAGCCCGCAACGCTGTAGGCAGTGCTGGGACCGGTACGAATATTCAGCTTACTGCTGACCTTGACCGTTCCCTTCTGTGCCGGTGCAGGTGTTTCCGGCTCCGGTGTCGGCGTCGGTTCCGGCTTTTGCTCCGGCTGGGATGCAGTGCCGTAATCGGTGTACTTCAATGCGATCCAGCCTCCCGAGAACTTGCCCCAGGTATAGCCGCTGCCTTCCGCAGTTTCCGTCACATAGATCACTTCGCCCTTATTGGCAGTACCCGCCTTGGAGTAACCGGTGCCGGGGCCGGTACGGACATTTACATTGCTGCCGGTAACGGTGGTCTTGACACCGGCAGGTGTCTGCCCCTCCGGTGCGTTGCCCTGGGCATCCTTCCAATGGGCATAGAGCCGTGCATTGCGCACGGAACTGTCCAAAACCTCAACCTTTTTGCCTCCCTCAGGCTGAGTGTACCAGCCGTCAAAGGTATAGCCTTCATATGTAGGCGTAGGAATAATGGACGAGGTCAGCTTCACATCGAAGCCCTGGACAATGGGGCTGGAAACGCCGCCGTTGGCATCGTAAAGCACATAACCGAAATCTGCAGGCTGTGCCTGAGCATAAACGCCATTGAGGTAAATGTTTGCCTCGCTCTGGCGGCGGCGCAGCAGATACGTTTTAATCTGACCGCCGGCATTGCACCAACGGGTCAGTGCGTCAATAAGCAGGTTGCCCGTCGCACCGCTGGCTACTGCTTTATAGATATTGCTGTTGGTCTGGTAGCTCCAGGAGGAACCGCAGTTGTAGGAGAACAGCAGCAAGGCATCAAACTGCTGCTGATTCAGCGCGACATCCGCGCGGTCCATAAACTTATACAGCTCATTTTCAAAGCGGTTGACATGCTGCTTCAGAAGCACCTCGGCTTCCTCTTCGGAGATGCCGTTGGCAGTATACTCCGCCCGCTTATCCTCAGGGCAGGCAGTGCCGTAGCCTACCGTCCACTGGGAGTAATCCCAATACGGCACACGACTGAAGCCCTCCTCCTTCTTCAGGAGCTGGATCGCTTCAGCACTGGCGGTCATGGGCGATTCGCCCATTGCATAAATGATCCCTGTCATAGCCAGTCCAAGGACCAGTATAGCAGCAAGGATCAGACAGATGATTCTCTTCAACAAGACAAAATGCTCCTTTCCATCTTCACTTGCCACACATTATAGCAGGAAAACTGCCGGTTTTCAACCCTTATTTTCGGAATTATTACACTTTGTAACCTTTTATTATCGCAAAATGTTACCGTTTCTTCCATATATTGGAAAAATAACCCTGAAATTTACAATATATTGTACAGAAATTTGTTATGTCAACAAGCCTTTCGAAAAAAATTGCATTTGTCCGGAAAATATGCTAAAATCATGGCAATGATACAAAGGGAGGTGGCACAATGGAAAAAGTCATGATCGCAATGAGCGGAGGCGTAGACAGCTCCGTGGCAGCCCTCCTGGCAATACAGCAAGTACATCCCTGCATCGGTGCCACCATGCTTCTTTGGGGCGAAGACAACACTGCCGATGCCCAAAGGATCTGTCAGCTGCTGGACATTCCCTTCCACACCTTTGACCACCGTCAGGATTTCTGCCGGGAGGTGGTGGACGGATTCATAAGCGCCTATGAGCAGGGTGACACTCCCAATCCCTGCTACCAATGCAACATACGGATCAAATTCGGTATTCTTTTAGAAAAGGCCCTTTCCATGGGCTGCAGCAAGCTGGCTACCGGTCACTACGCCCGGATCCGGCAGGATGCACAGATTGGGCGCTATCTTCTGTATCGGGCAGCAGACAGCGGCAAGGACCAAAGCTATTTTCTTTCCGGACTTACCCAACATCAGCTCTCCCACACCCTGTTCCCCCTGGGGGAACTGACCAAGGAGCAGGTTCGGCAGATCGCAGAGGAAAACGGTTTTGTCAATGCCCGGAAAAAGGACAGTCAGGATATCTGCTTTATTCCTGATGGGGACTATGTGGCGTTTATGAAAGGCTACACAGGCAAAGCCTATCCCCAGGGGGATTATCTGGATCTTTCCGGCAAGGTGGTGGGCAGGCACACCGGTGCCGTATGCTACACCATCGGACAGCGCCGGGGACTGGGCATTGCCATGGGCGAGCCGGTGTATGTATGCAGCAAAGACATGGAAAACAACACCGTCACCTTAGGTCCTAACGAAGCATTGTTCCGGGACAGCCTTTTGGCGGACGGCTGGAACTGGATCCCCTTCCCCACTCTCCGGGAGCCTTTGCGGTGCTATGGCAAAGTGCGCTACCGCCATGAACCCCAGCCGGCAACGGTGTATCCCAACGAAGACGGCACAGCACGGGTGGTGTTTGACCAGCCCCAGCGGGCTTTCACTCCGGGGCAGACTGTGGTGCTGTATGACAGGGACTTGGTCCTGGGCAGCGGTATCATCCGGAAAGCATTATAAGTAAAAAAGCGGCAGCCGGGTGGCTGCCGCTTTTTACAGTGTATAGTCCGGGAAGTATTCCTTTACGAAGTC
>JAGAMQ010000044.1 GCA_017624645.1 Oscillospiraceae bacterium | reverse complement strand
TGAACCACCAAGAAGCGTGCTGCTTTGGGCAGCACGCTTTTTCTATAAACATCCTATTTCACTGCTTCCTTGAAAAATGCCTCGATTTTTTCCCGGGGGGCACGGACACTGCCTTGGAAGAAGCCGGGTTTTCCACCGCCTCTGCCCTGGAGGGCAGAGGACATTTTCTGACCCAGTTCCTTCACATCCCCTTGCTTATTCACAAGGCACACACTGTAGCCGGTTTCATCCCCACCGGAGAACACCGCTGCGGTACCGCCGCATTGGGATGCCATCCGGTCTGCCAGCTCCCGGACACCGTTAGAAGTCAGTGCTTCAGCAAAATACAAAACATCTCCTGCCCCGGCGAAGCCGGCGGCAATGCTGTCAAACACCTGCTTTTCCAAGGCTGCGCTGCGGAACTTTTCTGCAGCAAGGGTTTCATTCATTTTCCGGGCAGCTTCACCGGTCTCCAGCACCTTGGCGGAAAATGCCTGACTGACCTGCCGGTTCTGCTCATAGATCTTTTGCAGGAATTTCAGTGCTCTGCCGCCGCAGGCCATCTCGATGCGTACCCCCTGATGGAATTTCACACAGGACAGCAGCTTCACAATGCCGATCTCGCCGGTTTGTTCCACATGGATGCCACAGCAGGCGCAGCTGTCCACGCCGGGGATCTGCACGATCCGCACCGGCCAGGGCAGCGCCTTTTTGCTCCGGTACGCCACCCCGGGCAGTTCCTCCCGGCTGGGGTACCAGCACCGCACGCTAAGATTCTGCCACACCACCCGGTTTGCCGCCCATTCGATCTCCTCCAAGGCTTCCGGAGGGATCATACCGTCAAAGTCAATGGTTACCGTGTCGGCACCCACATGAAATCCCACATTATGATAGCCGTACCGGGCGTTGATGATACCGGAAACGATATGCTCGCCGGCGTGCTGCTGCATCTGATCGAACCGCCGCTCCCAGTGGATCTGGCCCACAACAGTCTGTCCCGGCCCCAGTGGGCCGTCGCACAGGTGGAGGATCCTGTCCTCCTTTTCCCGGACGGAAAGGACCTTTACCCCGCCCAACATGCCGGTATCGCAAGCCTGACCGCCGCCCTCAGGATAAAAGGCAGTGCGGTCCAGTTCCACGGCAAAGCCCCCCTCTGCAGGGGTGCAGGCAGTTACCTTTGCGGAAAAGCTGCGCAAATGGCAATCCTCATAAAAAAGCTTTTGGGTCTGCATAAAAAAACATCCCTTCTTTGTCTGTTTCTTTTGGATATTGTAGCACAATGGACAGTGGTTGGCAATGCTCGGCTTTTCTGTCGAGGACTTTTCCCGGTGTATTTCCCAATTCGTGGAGTTTCTTTTTTCATGCAGGCTACAATAATCACAAAATACACCAAGGAGGAAAGATCATGCAATGCCAAAAACTGAAAACTTATATGGAAACCGGGAGAGTGGTCTTTCTCCCTGCCAAGGCCATCCGCCCCAATCCGGCGCAGCCCCGGAAGGTGTTCCGGGAGGATGCTCTGGGAGAACTGGCGGAAAGCATTCGCCGCCATGGGATCCTGCAGCCCCTGTCGGTGCGCCGGGTAGGCGCAGGCTACGAGCTGATCGCCGGGGAGCGCCGACTCCGTGCCGGACAGCTGGCAGGTCTTAGCGAGCTGCCCTGCATCATTATGAGCATGGACGAGGAAGAGTCCTCCATGACCGCATTGGTGGAAAATCTCCAGCGGCAGGATCTTGACTACATAGAGCAGGCACAGGGAATCTGCCGGCTTATGGACCGGTTTTCCATGAGCCAGGAGCAGGCGGCACGGGTGCTGGGCAAAAGTCAAAGTGGCATTGCCAACAAGCTGCGGCTTCTGCGGCACAGCGAGCCGGTGCTGCAAGCGCTCCGGGAGACTGGACTGACGGAGCGCCACGCCCGGGCGCTGCTGAAAATCCCCAGGGAGGAGGACAAGCTGTCCATCGTCGCCATGGCGGCACGGCAGGAGTGGAGCGTTGCCCGGCTGGAAACCTATATTGCCCAGCTGGAAGCGCCGGAGCAGACCCAAAAGCAAACCAACATACGTCAATTCCTGCACCATGTGAGCCAGACCCTCTCAAAGATCCAGCAGGACGGCATCCCCGCCGTATCTGAGCGCCGGGAAACGGAAGACAGGATCGTCCTGACCATCACCATTCCCAAATAAATGGCAAATGGAAAAACGCAGCCTCGGTGTCTCAAGGGCACCGGGGCTGCGTCGCTTTTTAATCAAAGAAATCCTTCAGCGTGTCGAAAAACTTTTTCCGTTTCGGGGTCGCCTTGGTATCCCAAGTGGCATCCAGCTTTTTCAGCAGCTCCTTTTGCTCCTTGGTAAGCTTTGTGGGGGTCTCCACCACCACATAGATCCGCTGATTGCCCCGGCGCTTGGGGTTGCCCACCTGGGGAATTCCCTTGCCGGGAAGAATAAACTCTCTGCCGGTCTGGGTCCCCTCGGGAATGTCAAAGGTAGTCTTTCCGTCCAGAGTAGGCACCTGGATCTGGGCACCCAAGGCTGCCTGGGTAAAGGTGATGGGGATCTCACACAGCACCTCCATGCCCTCTCTCTGGAAGATGGGATGGCGCTTAATGAACATTTCCACCAGCACATCACCGTTGGGACCGCCGTTGGAGCCTACGCAGCCCTCACCCTGCAAACGGATGGACTGTCCTTCATTGATGCCCGCAGGTACTCTTGCCCGGACGGTGTGGTTCTTCCGAACCTTTGCCTTGCCCCGGCAGGTGGAGCAGGGGGTCTTGATGATCTTACCTCTGCCGCTGCACTGGGGGCAGGTAGAGGTGGACTGGAACGCCATGCCCATCATATTCTGGGTCACCCGCACCTGACCGGAGCCGTGGCACTGGGAGCAGGTCTCCACCTGTCCGTCAGCAGAACCGGTTCCGTTACAGCTGCCGCAGTTTTCAATGCGGTAGTAGGACACCTCTTTTTCTGTACCAAAAGCGGCTTCCTCAAAGGTGATGTCCAGACGGGCGGCTATGTCCTCGCCCCGACGAGGAGCGTTGCGGGTCCTGCGGCTGCTGCCGCCGCCAAAAACCTCACTGAAAATATCTCCGAAGCCTCCAAAACCACCAAAGCCCCCGAAGCCGCCGAAGTCTCCGTAATCGCCGCCGGCACCGGCGCCATAGCTGGGATCCACACCGGCAAAGCCGAACTGGTCGTACTTTGCCCGCTTATCGCTGTCGGACAGGACTTCATAGGCCTCGCCCAGCTCCTTGAACTTTTCCTCCGCCTCCTGATTGCCCGGGTTGCGGTCGGGGTGGTACTTCAGAGCGTTTTTGCGGTATGCTTTTTTGATATCCTCGGCACTGGCACTTTTGTCTACGCCCAGCACCTCATAATAATCGCGCTTATTGTCCGCCATGCTTGTTCCTCTCAATGATCCATATGCCAAAACGGTCG
>JAGAMQ010000043.1 GCA_017624645.1 Oscillospiraceae bacterium | reverse complement strand
GAGCAGGTGGCACGGATGGCAGCGGCAGTGAAGCCCAACGATGTGTGCAATATGCAGTACACCTCCGGTACCACCGGATTCCCAAAAGGTGTTATGTTAACTCACTACAATGTGGTGAACAACGGTAAGTGCATTGGCGACCGGATGGGACTTTCCACGGCAGACCGAATGATGATCCAGGTGCCTATGTTCCACTGCTTCGGCATGGTGCTGTCCATGACCTCCTCCATGACCCACGGTGCTACCCTGTGCCCCCTGCCCTACTTCTCCGCCAAGGCATCCCTGAGCTGCATCAATCAGGAAAAGATCACCTGCTTCAACGGTGTCCCCACCATGTTCATCGCCATGTTTAACCACCCGGACTACCGTAAGACCGACTTCTCCCATATGCGTACCGGCATCATGGCAGGTGCCGGCTGTCCCCCGGAGCTGATGCGCCGGGCCGCCCGTCCGGATGAAATGAATATGACAGGAATCGTCAGTGTCTACGGACAGACGGAATCCGCCCCCGGCTCCACCATGTCCGCATGGACGGACCCTCTGGATGTGCGCACCGACACCGTAGGCTACGCCTTCCCCCACGTCCGGTGCAAGATCGTGGATCCGGAAACCGGCGAGGAGGTCCCTGCCGGTGTCAACGGTGAGTTCTGCTCCAAGGGCTACAACACCATGAAAGGCTACTACAAAATGCCCAATGCCACCAAGGACACGGTGGACGAGGAAGGCTGGCTCCACTCCGGTGACCTTGCCTGCCGGGACGAAAAGGGCAACTACCGGATCACAGGCCGGCTGAAGGATATGATCATCCGGGGCGGCGAAAACATCTACCCCAAAGAGATCGAGGAGTTCATCTATACCCACCCGGAAGTTAAGGATGTGCAGGTCATCGGCGTACCGGACAAAAAGTACGGCGAAGAGATCATGGCATGCATCATCCTCAAGGAAGCCGGCTCTGTCACAGAGGCAGAGATGACCGCCTATATTCAGGCAAGCATGGCACGGCACAAAGTCCCCAAATACATCAAGTTTGTGGACAGCTTCCCCATGAACGCTGCCGGCAAGATCCTCAAGTACAAGATGCGGCAGGAGGCCGCCCAGGAGCTGGGTCTCACCGGTGACGGTGCAGACACCGCCGGCCCGGGCAAAAAATAAAAAAAAAGGAACGGTTGGGCAACGCTCCACGCCGTTCCTTTTTTGTGTTGTTACTTCTGTGCCATGGGTAGGGTCGCGCCGCCGAAGGGCATAGCAAGGACCGTGGCATCCTCACCGTATTTGGCGAAAGCCGTATCCAAGGCGCTTTGTGCATCCTTTTGGGGATCCAGGAAAATACTCCGGACAAATTCCGGCTCCATATCGCTGACCAGCATGATATCCGCATCCTGCAGCACCATGGCAATGGCCGCCGCCTTATGTCCACCCAGCTGAAATTTCTCATGAACCCTCTGGATCATAGATTCCGCCGTGGGCGCTTCCTGCAGCCACTGGGCAAAGGTCTTACTTCCCAACCCCTCCGGGCATTGTCCCATGAGAATGATCGTACCGCCCTTTTTCACCGCATGCTTAGCATTGTCCAATGCTTTCTGCACCTGATACAAATTGGCATCCTTGGGCGCACCCCCTTGGGATACCAGTACAATATCGGCGCGCTCCGGAATGGTCTTGCGGTACATCTTATCCAGATACCGGCATCCGTCCCGGTGGGCGGCGGTAACATCCCCCGCCACGGCGTACACGATATGTTTGTGCTCGTCCAGCACCACATTGACAATGTAATCGATGCCGCAAAGGTTACCGGCTTCTTCGATATCCTGCCGGATGGGGTTCCCCTCCAGCTTGCCGGCACAGGCTTCGGGGCGCACCATCATCTTGTGGTTTGCCTGAATGGCATCCGGTGTAGAAACGCCGGGCATAATTGCCTTGGCACCGCCGGAATAGCCAGCAAAATAGTGAAATTCAATGTTTCCGGTGCAGATGCGCAGGTCTGCCTCCGCCACGGATCGGGTAATATCCACCGGTGTCCCGGCAGAGGTCACACCCATGTGGATACAGTCCCCGGGGTCAGAATCCACGCAGGCTACCCGTTCATAAACCCAGTCCCCAGCCAACCGGCGCTTTTCTTCCTCTGTATGGCACCGATGAGAGCCAAGGGCAAAGACCACTGTAATATCCTCTTCCCGGCAGCCGGCAGCGGTCAGCTCCCGGATCACCGCCGGCAGGATCTGATGGCTGGGCACCGGACGGGAGATATCGCTGGCAATGATCGCCACCTTCTGTCCCGGCTTTGCCACCTGCCGCAGGAGCGGTGCGCCAATGGGATTTTCCAGGGCATACTTTACCGCATCCTCCCCGGTACGCTCATGCTCCATTTCATTGGCGGTGAGCACTCCCACAAGATTCTTTTCCGGCAGGGAAACCACCTGCTCACTGTTTCCGTATCCAAAGTGTAGTTCCATAAAAAACCTCCTTAATTAGTTTCCAGTTGCTTCCGTAAGCCCGGATATGCTGGGCGCAGAAAAGGCTGATGGCCTTTTCCATATCGATGGTAATTTCATCCTATCGCTTCCTTTATTTTTGTGCGTAGGTATCGATGGTTTCTCGCAGAAATCCATACACCTTGGGTGTGCCGCACACAAAGCTGGTGGGCCTTTCAAACTGTATGGGATTGCCCTGCCAGTCGCTGGCAATGCCGCCGCACTCCTCCAGCATCAGATAAGCCGCCGCATAGTCCCAAGGCTTGATGGAGCGCTCAAAATAGCCGTTCAACCTGCCTGCCGCCACATAGGCAACTGCCAAGGCGCTGGAGCATCCCCGGCGCAGATCCAGGCAGGAACGGAACACCTCTCTTCCCAGCAGGAAGCTTTCGTCGGTAAACTGTTTTTTGGTGGAACCTGCACCGAATTCCACAAGGCAGTCCTTCAGCTCCCGATCCTGTGCCTTGGGCAGCCTCTGTCCGTTGAGGGTCACGCCCTGACCACGGTGGGCGACGAACAGATCGCCGTTGTAGGGATTGTAGATCACACCAAACTGCACCGCTTCGCCGTCAAAATACGCCAAAGAAACACTGCTGAAATTGTAATCATACACCAGGTTGGTAGTACCGTCTATGGGATCGAGGATCCAGCGGCGGGGGGCGATGTCCCCTTCCTCCTCCTCGCTCATAAAGCCAACGTCCGGGGTCAGCACCTGCAACCGCTCCTTTACGAAGCTGCTGATCTTCAGGTCCACCGCCGTGACAAAGTCCGCCGCGCCCTTCATATCCACGCTTTGACGCAGGCCTTTGTCAAAAACGAACTGCCCCGCCTCTTTTACCATATCGATAATTGCCTGATAATCCATACTTATATTCCCTCCAATACATCCCCGCGCTTTTTCAGAACATAGGCATCCCGCTCCTCCCGGCTGCGGAACAGATAGATCCTGCCATGCTTTTGAGAGGGCGCTTCATCGTGAAATTCGCCGGTGATCTTTTCCGTAGGCTTGTCCCCGGGACGCACCATAAAATCATGGATGCCCCGCTTTTCTCCCTCGCTGACCTGCTGCCCACCGAAATGACCAGTGTCAAAATTACGCTTCACAAAGAAAATTCCAAATATCTTTCCGCCGGGTTCCAGCTTATAGTCTCCGTAGAACCGGGAGTGCTGTTCCCAATCCTCCACCAGAGAACCGTCGGGATTGACCTCCTCCACTCCAAAGTTCTCTCCGTCCAGTCGAAGCTGACCATAGGTCTGCGGTGCAAAGTCCTGCCGGACCTCCACGGTGCCTATGCGGATATAGTCCCGGATCTTATCGTTGAGATGTACGTGATACCATGTGCCGCCGATATCGAAGGCACGGTTTTTCTCCTCCCATGCAAGTCGCTCCGCTTCCTCCATCTGCACCACCCGGACCCAGCCGGGGCACCGGTTTTCCGGCACACCACTGAGGAAATGGGTGACGATGGTGTGAATGGTAAATTCCTGGGTCACGGTCCGGGCAAAATGCCGCAGCTCGTTGCAGAATTCTACCTGCCGTCGCTGATCCTCCGTCCAGGTATCCGGAGCCTCCCCACGCAGCCGTGTCAAGTCCTCACAGATCAGTGCCAGCACGGGTTTATTTTTTTCCACAGCATAGCGGTATTCCCGTTCCGTCCAGGAAAGTCCCGTTTCCCGGTCTATGGTGCCGTAGCGCCCGCCCAAAAGCAGGATAAAGTAATCCGATTCATCGATAAACCCCTGGATCGCCGGGAAATCCGTCACTGTAAAATGCTCCTGTCCAATAGGCAGCACCCGAAGATCCAATAAGCAGCGGATCACCTCATCCCGTTCCTCCCGCAGGCTCTCAAAGGCAGAGGAGATAAATGCGGTATATATCTTTTTCTCCGGCATGGTACGACTCCCTTCCCTTTCTTTGTTTGTATTATACACCATATACCTCCGGGTTGCAACCGAATCAGGGACCGTCCCCCTTGTGTTTTTGTAAAAAAACAGGTATGATTGACACAGGAAGTACACATATGCATGCCATGATGATACCGGAAGGAGGGATGCATTATGGGATACAAAATTCTCATCGCCGAGGACGAGCCCCGGCTACGAGCTGTGCTGACAGATTATTTCACCGCCATGGGGCATGATCCGGTGGCAGTGAGCGACGGCATCAGTGCCCTTAAGAAAGCACAGGAGGAATCCTTTGACGGCATTTTGCTGGATGTGATGATGCCGGGAATGGACGGCTTTTCCGTGTGCCGTGCCCTGCGCAAAGAAAGCACCGTCCCCATCCTTTTCCTCACCGCCTTAGCAGAAGAGGAGGATATGCTCCGGGGCTACGGACTAGGCGCCGATGACTACATCCCCAAGCCCTTTTCCATGGCAGTGCTCTGCGCCAAGCTTGCCGCCCTGATCCGGCGCAGCCGGGGCGGCGAGGATGACCTCCTGCGCATCGGTGCATTAGGGATCTCCCTGTCTGCCCAAAAAGCCTTTGTGGGACAGCAGGAGCTTTCCCTGACCCCCAAGGAATACGCCCTTCTGTCGACGCTGATGCAAAACCGTGGACAGGTCCTTTCCCGGGATCAGCTCCTTGCCAAATGCTGGGGCTATGATTACGAAGGAGATGCCCGTGCTGTAGACACCCACATCCGCCGGCTGCGCA
This sequence comes from Oscillospiraceae bacterium, assembly GCA_017624645.1. GTDB lineage: Bacteria > Bacillota > Clostridia > Oscillospirales > Oscillospiraceae > Faecousia. Next base: position 2,540 of record JAGAMQ010000043.1, on the reverse strand, counting down.
GCAAGCTGGGCTCTGCCCAAAGCTACATCCGCACCGTCATCAAGACGGGCTACCGTTTGGAGGTGCCGCAAAATGAAGAAGAAGAATAAAATCGTTTCCCTGCAACAGCGGCTGACCCGGTTTCTGGTGCTGCCCTCCCTCACCCTGTGGCTCCTTTCCATGGCGGTGCTGACCTGGGCGGTGGGCAACGATTTTTCCCGGCAGTTAGAGGTAGGGCTGGAACGGTGGAGCCAATATGCCAGCGTCCCCTTTGAAGACGGTCCGGCAGGCTATCCGGAATACCAAATGCTTCAGCGGATGTCCATGGGTGTTTCCTTTCTGCGCGCGGAACCGCTGCTGCCCATCGTTCTGCCCCAAAGGCCCTCTTCCATCAGCTCTGACGACTGGTTCTGGGGGAAATGGGACTATGTATATGGCTACCAGGCCGCCTTCGGCTTCTATGACCACCAGGGCAATCCCCTGCTCACCTCCGGAGGAAAATATCTGGCTTTCCCCTATTGGCAGACAACGGCCGGTAAGAACCCAAAAGAATACGGCTACATCGACTTTTCCACCCTGCCTGATGGGAAAGAAGCTGCCAGCCGGCTGATCGACACCTTCCCCGGAGGAGATCACTTCTCCCTTTGGACCCGGATGCGTTTTGAGGGTTCTTCGGAGGGCGCCCGGTTTTTCCCAAAAAAGCTGATCTCGGAAAACGGCACAGTCTATTACGAAAACCCGGAGCAAGCCATTGATGTTGCGCTCTATGTGGAAGAAACCCTGGGCTTTAACTATGATCCCGGCTCGGGTTTTCTTTATCAGGGCAAATACTACGAAAGTCCTGCCCTGCTTTTGGATCAGCGCATCGAGGCAAGTCACAATTTTTTCAGCACCGTCATTACTTCCCTGGGCTCCAATACGGAGTTTATCACCCGGGCGGTGGTGCATTGCAGTCCCTTCCTGTACGCGGTACAGCGGCTGTGGCCTGTGTACCTTGTCAGCGGCATTTTGCTGGCGGTATGCCTGATCCGCCTGCGGAAGCGATTAAAGCAGGACCTTTGGGAGCCTTTTTGGGTCATCAACCGCAGCTTCCATATGGACCGGACAGAGCTTTCGGATTTTGCCAACTCCCCCATTGCCGAACTACAGGAATTATCCCATCATTTCCATACCGCCCAGCAGGAGCGCCACGAAGCCAAAAACGAATGTCAGCGGCTGCAGACCGCCTTAGACTACGCCAAGGACGCAGAACAAAACCGGAAAAAGCTGGTCAGCGCCGTTGCCCACGAACTGAAGACCCCCATTGCGGTGATCCACAGCTATGCCGAGGGACTGCAGGCGGGCATTGCCCAGGGAAAAGAAGAACAGTATCTGGACATCATCCGGCAGGAGACCCAGCGAATGGACGAAATGGTGCTGGAAATGCTGGAGCTTTCCCGGCTGGAAGCCGGCAAGGTGAGTCTGAATGTTCAGCAGTTCTCCCTTATGCAGCTGTGCAAAAACATCCTTACCCGTCTGGAGCCCGCCATAGAAGCAAAGGAGCTGAAGGTGAACACAGTATGTCCCGGGAATTTCCCCGTGTCCGCTGATGAAAAGCGCATGGAGCAGGTTCTTTCCAACCTGCTGACCAACGCCGTAAAATACACTCCTGCTCAGGGTACTATCACCATAAAGCTTATCTGCCGAGGCGGTTTCGCCCATTTCTCCGTGGAAAATGAATGTTCCCCTCTTTCCCCGGAGGAGCATAACAAAGTCTTTGACAGCTTTTACCGGGCAGATACCGCCCGGGACCGCAGCGGTACAGGCCTTGGCCTTGCCATCGTCAAGAGTATTCTTTCCCTGCACCGGGGAGAATGTCAGGTCCGCAACACAGACGACGGCGTGGAATTCTCTTTCCGCATCCCTCTATAACCCGGTACAGTGCCATGGCACCCAAACTAAGCGGCGCCCATAACAAAGTATAGGGCAAACAGATTTGCCCCCGGTAGTTAAAGGGCAGCTGCCGGTAATCCCAAACACTGTAGTCCCGGTTGAACAAAAGACCAGTCAGCAGTTCCACACCGGTAATCACCCCTGCCCCTGCCGCACTCTTTACCGGCAGGGGCAGTTTCTTTCGGGAGAGCCTTCCCAGCAGGAGGAAACAGCTCCCCCCGGCAAGAAACATACTGCCGTGGCTTCTGCGCCGCCACAGCAGTTCCAGCCCAACATAACCGCTTCCCCCAATAAAAAACAGCAAGGATTTCTTAAGAAATTGCAATGTTCATCCCCCCTATCCACAGTTTGCCAAAAATTTCTTGAAAAATACTGACTTTTCTCTTGACAAAACCCGGGCAAGTGGATATAATAATAAAGCTGATTTCGGCGGTGCCGGGATCATTGGCCAACATATGGCGGCGTAACTCAGTTGGTAGAGTAGCCGGTTCATACCCGGTATGTCACCTGTTCGAATCAGGTCGCCGCTACCAGGCCCGTTGGTCAAGCGGTTAAGACACCGCCCTTTCACGGCGGTAACATGGGTTCGATTCCCGTACGGGTCACCATGACGCGCAAATACGAACCCT
>JAGAMQ010000042.1 GCA_017624645.1 Oscillospiraceae bacterium | reverse complement strand
GAACTGACTGTTGCGGAGGTTGTTGCAAAAGTGGAGAGCCAAGGTGGGAAAATTACAGATATTAAAAGACGGGTGGAGAGAAACCACGTGTTTACCCATATAAAATGGAATATGAGTGGAGTGTATGTGGAGGTCGCCGAACAATTTGGACCCTATACATGGCTGACAGGGGAGGAGATCGACACAGAAGCCGCACTGCCTACCGCGTTTCGGCAGTTCTGGGATGAGGAATGGCGTGTAAAAGATTTTTGACCATAAAAGCCGCAGGATCCTGTGGCTTTTTCTACATATTGTGGTATCCCTTGACTTTCTGCCACAAAATGCATATAATATATGGGTTAAATTATAAGTTATGGCAGGTAGAGAATATGGCACAGAAATCACAGAATACCTACGATAATTCCAGTATCGTTGCCCTTAAGGACGAGGAGCGGGTCAGAACCCGTCCTGCGGTCATTTTCGGCTCTGACGATCTGGAAGGCTGTAAGCACGCAGTCTTTGAGATCCTTTCCAATGCCATTGACGAGGCGAGGGAAGGCCACGGTGATACGATCGTTGTGACCCGTTACGAAGATCTAAGTGTGGAAGTGGAAGACTTTGGCCGGGGTTGCCCTGTGGATTATAACGAGCGGGAAAAGCGCTACAACTGGGAGCTTGTCTTCTGCGAGCTGTATGCAGGTGGTAAGTACAGCAAGAACGGGGACAATTATGAGTTTTCTCTGGGTCTGAACGGTTTAGGTGCCTGTGCTACCCAGTACGCATCGGAATATTTTGATGTTACTATCCGCCGTGACGGTTTCCGTTATGATCTGCATTTTGAAAAGGGCAAGAATGTAGGCGGCTTAAAGAAAGCGCCTGCTGACCGGAAAAAGACCGGCTCTCTGTTTCGTTGGCGTCCTGACCGTGAGGTCTTTACGGACATCGACATACCTATTGAATACTACCGGGAAATGATCCGTCAGCAGGCGGTGGTCAATAAGGGTGTTACCATCCGTTTTCGTTACGAGGTTGGCGGTAAGTTTGAGACAGAGGAGTACCTCTATGAGGACGGTATCCGCCAGTATGTCAATGAACTGGTTGGTGACGATGCCTTTACCATGCCTGTTTTTTGGGAGAAGACCGTTAAGGGTAGGGATGCAGAAAACCGTCCGGAAATGAAACTGAAGATCACGGCTTCCTTCTGCTTCAGCAAGAAAGTCAACCATGTGCAGTATTTCCACAATTCCTCCTGGCTTGTGCACGGGGGAAGTCCCGACCTTGCGGCAAGGGCCGGCTTTGTTGCGGCATTTGACAAGTACCTCCGGGATAACAATAAGTATAACAAAACAGATAAAAAGATCACAGTGCAGGACGTGCTGGACAGCCTTGTACTGGTGACCAACTGCTTCTCCACCATCGGCTGCTTTGAGAATCAGACCAAAAAGGCGGTTAATTCCCGTTTTACACAGGAGGCTATGACTGCGTTCTTCAAGGAGAACCTGCAGGTCTGGTTTATCGAGAACAAGCAGGAGGCAGACCGTGTTGCGGAGCAGATCCTCATTAACAAGCGGGCAAGAGAAAGTGCGGAAAAGACCCGTACCAGCATGAAGAAGAATCTTGCGGAGAAGGTAGACATTGCCAACCGCGTCCAAAAGTTTGTGGATTGCCGTAGTAAGGATGTGGAGCTTCGGGAGCTGTATATCGTTGAGGGCGATTCTGCATTGGGCAGTGTCAAGCAATCCCGGAACGCGGAGTTTCAGGGGATCATGCCTGTACGCGGCAAGATCCTTAACTGTCTAAAAGCGGACTACAACCGTATTTTTGCCTCCCCCATTATTACGGACCTGATGAAGGTCCTTGGCTGCGGCGTGGAGATTCAGGGAAAGAGATCCAAGGAGCTTTCTTCTTTTGATCTGGATAAACTGCGCTGGAGCAAGGTTATTATCTGTACCGACGCGGATGTGGACGGTTTCCAGATCCGGACATTGATTCTTACCATGCTGTACCGGCTGTGTCCTACACTGATTCGGGAGGGGTATGTGTATATTGCGGAATCCCCGCTTTTTGAGATCACCTATAAGGATAAGACTTGGTTTGCCTATAACGAAGCTGAGAAGGCACGGATCCTCAACGAAGATCTTGCCGGCGCAAAGCCCACCAGCATCCAGCGATCCAAGGGCCTTGGTGAGAATGAGCCGGAGATGATGTGGATGACCACCATGAATCCCGATACCCGCCGGCTGATCAAGGTCATGCCGGAGGATGCGGAGCGTACTGCCTTATATTTTGATGTACTGCTGGGTGACAGTCTGAACGAGCGTAAAGTATTTATTGCGGAAAATGGCGCCAGATATCTGGAGCTTGCGGATATTTCTTAAGAGGGGTTTCTTATGGCACGAAAGAAAAAAGAAAACCAGGCTGAGGTCCAGAATGTGGATACCAGCCATGTTGTGGGCTTGGTGGGCTCCACCACGGAGCAGCCGATTTCTGAAACGCTGGAAGTCAACTATATGCCCTATGCCATGTCGGTGATCGTGTCCCGTGCGATCCCGGAGATCGACGGCTTTAAGCCTTCCCACAGAAAGCTGCTGTACACTATGTACAAAATGGGGCTTCTAAAGGGAAAGCTGACAAAATCTGCAAATATTGTTGGTCAGACTATGCAGCTGAATCCCCACGGCGATGCTGCGATTTATGAAACCATGGTCCGTCTTGCCCGGGGTAATGAGACTCTTTTGCATCCCTTTGTGGCGTCTAAGGGTAACTTTGGTAAGGTGTACTCCCGGGATATGGCCTTTGCCGCTTCCCGTTATACCGAGGCAAAGCTGGAGCCTTTGTGTGAGGAACTGTTCCGGGATATCGATTTCGATACGGTGGACATGGTGGACAACTATGATGCCACCAAGAAAGAACCCACCCATCTGCCCACTACCTTTCCCAATGTTCTTGTGTCTGCCAATCAGGGTATTGCGGTGGGCATGGCAAGTAATATCTGTTCTTTCAATCTGGCAGAGGTGTGCAATACCACAATTGCTCTAATGGATAATCCTGATCACGATATTCTGGAGACCCTGCCCGGTCCCGATTTTTCCACAGGTGCGGAGCTTTTGTTTGACGAAGCTACCGCCCGGGAGATCTATTCTACGGGTCGCGGCAGCTTCAAACTTCGTGCAAAGTGGCGCTACGAGAAAAAGGACAATATTATTGAGATCTATGAGATCCCGTATTCTACCACCAGTGAGGTCATCATCGATAAGGTGGCGGATCTGGTAAAGGAAGGCAAGATCCGTGAGATCAACGATATGCGTGATGAAACGGACCGTAACGGCCTCAAGCTGGCCATTGAACTGAAGCGGGGAGTGGAACCGGAGAAGCTGATGCAGAAGCTGTTCCGTCTGACACCTCTGCAGGACAGCTTCCCCTGTAACTTTAATATCCTCATTGCCGGTATGCCTAAGGTCATGGGTATCCGTGAGATCCTTGAGGAGTGGGTGGCATGGCGTACGGGCTGCGTTATGCGCAGGATCCACTTCCAGATCACCAAGAAGGAAGAGCGTCTGCATCTGCTGAAAGGATTGGAGCGGATTCTGTTGGATATTGACAAGGCCATTGCCATTATCCGGGAAACAGAGCTGGAAAGCGAAGTGATCCCCAATCTGATGATCGGTTTTGGCATTGATGAGATCCAGGCAAACTATGTTGCAGAGATCCGACTGCGCAACATCAACAAGGAGTATATCCTGAAGCAGCTGAAGGCTGTGGATGCTTTGGAGGCAGAGATTGCCGACCTTCGGGATACTCTGGGCAGCAAACGCCGCCTTAAGAATGTGATCGTTACCGAACTGAAGGAAGTGGCACAGAAATACGGTCAGCCCCGAAAGACCCAAATCGTCTACGATGCCCAAAATGATGAGCAGGAGGATCCACAGGAGGATATTCCTGATTATCCCGTTACGATCTTTGTGTCCCGAGAGGGATATCTGAAGAAGATAAAAACCCAGAATCTTCGTATGTCCGGCGAACAAAAATATAAAGAAGGGGATACTCTGGCATTTTCCAGAGAAACTACTAACAGAGCAGAGCTTTTGGTGTTCTCCAATCAGTTCCAGTGTTACAAAACAAAGCTTTCCGAATTTGAGGATGGCAAGGCCTCCGTCCTTGGTGATTATCTGCCTCAAAAGCTGGGAATGGATCCCGGGGAAAAGGTGGCACAGGTGATCCTGCCCGGAGATTATAAGGGCTTTATGCTGTTCTTCTACGAGAACGGAAAGGCCGCTAAGGTGCCCTTGAGCGCCTATGAGACTAAGACCAACCGCCGCAGACTTACCGGTGCCTATTCGGAAAAGAATCCTCTGAAGACGGCTATGGCACTGCAGACGGATGCACAGGTGGCAGTATATGCAACGGATGGCAGGGTGGCGATCATCTCCACAGCCCTTCTGCTGCCTAAGGCTACCCGAAACACCATTGGCGTGAGTGTCATGTCTCTGAAAAAAAAGTCGGCACTGTCCAGAGCTGTGCTTTTGGAGGAAAGCGGTATCGTAAATGCCAGCCGTTACCGGTGCAGAACGATTCCCACCGCCGGAGCTCTGCTGAAGGAAGAGGATTCTCCGGATAAGCAGGAGAGCTTCCCTGTATAATGGAGGAGTAAGATGAAACGCAATACCCTTTGGTTTGTCGCAAGGATACTGGCTGGCAGTGCTCTGTTCGCCATGGGATTTGATTTGTTTTTGCTTCCCAATGACCTCAATGCCGGCGGCATCTCCGGCCTTTCCATGATTCTTGTGCACCTAATGAACTTTGGTTCCGTGGGTGTGATAACGGCTGTTTTGAATCTTCCGCTGTTTGCCATTGCCGGCTTGAAGATCGGACGGAAATTCTTTACAGGCTCCCTCATTGGTATGGCGGCATCTGCACTATTTATTGATCTGTTCGCGCTCATTCCTTGCCCTCAGACAGAACCCTTGGTGGGAGCGCTGTACGGCGGAGCAGCCTGTGGTTTCGGTTTGGGTTTGGTGTTTGCGGCAGGGGCTTCTACAGGCGGTTCCGACATTGTGGTAAGACTGATGAAGCAGCATTGGCAACATGTCCCCATTGGCTCTATTGCTATGTGCTTTGACCTTGTGGTGGTACTTTTGACGGGCTTGGTATTCTGGGATATCTCCCGGGCACTTTACTGTGGTGTGGCGATCTTCCTTGCCGGTCAGGTCATTGATGCGGTGGTGTACCGATTCGATTATTCCAAGGTGGCGCTGATTATCAGCAAGCACCATGACCCAATTGCAAAAATGGTCAATGATGATCTGGAAAGAGGCGTAACTTATCTGGACGGCGAAGGGTACTACAGCGGCAAGCCTACAAAGGTGATCCTGACGGCTGTGAAGAAGCCCCAGCTTGCGGACCTGAAGCGGAAGGTGTCCGAAATTGACCCCGATGCTTTTATCATCGTGCAGGAGGCACATCAGGTTTTGGGTGACGGATTCTCCCGTTACAGCAAGGATTCCCTCTAAAAATATTAGCAAGAGAATATGACAGATTTTTGGAAGATTTTTTGAGAAAAGGTATTGACATATAAAATATATCTGTTATAATATCTCTTGTTCCGCGGGTGTAGCTCATCCGGTAGAGCGCCACCTTGCCAAGGTGGAGGTAGCGAGTTCGAGCCTCGTCACCCGCTCCAAAAAAGAAGGTCACCATTAGGTGACCTTCTTTTTTTGCAGTAAAGACGAGGATCGAAAAATATAAATGCAACAGTCCGGTGGACTGTTGCTGCCACCAGTTCAAGAACT
>JAGAMQ010000041.1 GCA_017624645.1 Oscillospiraceae bacterium | reverse complement strand
TTTCCATATTGGCATCACTCCTCTGAATAGAATACAGTCATATCGTCAAGCCGCAGGCAGCACAGCCGCCCATCGGCATAACCACTTCCACAATCAATGCCAATTGCCTCGTCGCAGCTCCAGATACTCCAAGGCTCATCGGGATTAAAGTGAATTGTGGGGGTATGACCAAAGATCATTACATAGCCATCTGGAACGGGCATGGTTTCATTCCATCGCTCCCAAACAGCGAACTCAGCCAAGGTAGAATACCTGCTACTGTAATAGTAGGAGGTCATATAGTTCTCAACGGGAGATCCGTGTACCAGCTTGTACTTGATGCCGTTTACTTCAACATCAAGGTTGAGGGGCAACTGGCGGAGGTATGCGAACACTTCAGCCCGGAGGTCTTTCCGTATGTGCTTTAAGTATTCGTGGGTTACCTGTCCACCGTTGCGATACCACAGCATCAGTTCGCGGTCACCCTTATATTTGTGGGATTGGACATCAAAGTAATCCCCAATAGCATTTAGCAACATGTGCTCGTGATTGCCTAGAGTCCTATCTGTTATCTCTGCAAGAGGAAACATTCTGTGGGTACAGTGTCGACGCACTGATCGAGGCTGCGGAGGAATTGGATCCGATGGAATGCTTCCAACTGTCGGCGGAAGGCGTCTTGACGATTGATATCGACGAGTTGCCCGGTGAAGGTGCGACACCTCTTGCAAAATGGCTGGTGGGAGCAACTTGCTTGATCGTGACTGCCGTGGGCTTAGTAGGTTCAACGGTCTTCATGATGTGTCCTGCTCTATCTGCCGCTTCCGGAGCTATCACCGGCGCAGCCATTGATGTATTTATGCAGGTGGTTGTGACGGGGCAAGCGCTGGCTGATGTCAACTGGAACAAAGTCGTCCTTTCTGCTGTTACTGGTGCTGTTGCAGGCTTTGTAGGCCCATATATCATGGCTACTACTGGTGGCGTCGGTTACTTCTTTGCTGATTCCTCGGTGGATGCCGTTTTGGGCGGTATCGAGTACACGGTCACAGCATGGTTGGATGGAGCAGATGGCCTTGCGATGATCAAGTCCTTCGGTTACGGCTTTGCATTAGGTTTTGCACTAAGTGCTGGTTTTAAGGGGGCTGGCGAATTAGTCAAGCTTCTTGGTAAGGGTGCAGGCATTGTGGCAAACAAGATCGCACCTAAGCTTACAACAACGGTATGCAAAAAGCTATCCGATGTAGCCAGTGTAATTACAGTTCCCATCGGTAATGCACTAGCAAAGCTTCAAAAAGCTGCAGATGGATCTGTCTTCTATAGCAAGTACATTGCCAACGCAATGACATTCAGACAATTGGCTAGATTGGTGGATGACGGAGTAGATGAACTTGCAGATGGGGCCATTCATCAGGTTGCAAGAAACAACCTGGTCGATACGGATGGAAACCCTCTTACTGAAGAAGCCTTGCGGAAGCTGTTTAACAACGCAAAAGATGGCGAAGTGATTGCCCAAATTGTAAAGGGTAATGATGTTATCGATGTTGTAAAGCAAAATGGTATTGTGGGTATTTTCTTTGATCCAGAGAAGTACATAACTGTAGATATCTCCAGACTTGTTGATGATAGAGACACTAATATGTTGGAAGCAGTAAAAAAGATCAAAGAAGTGTGGCTTGAAGATCCGATAACCATGCCCGCGGCGCTCAGTACTGCTATTAGAGAGTCGGGCGATACGCTGGAGACCATAACACCCAATAAGCTTTTAAGCATTATTCGGACTAGAAGTAATGGTTTTGTATTACACGAAAATATCGATATGAGAACTGTTACCCTAGTCACTAGAGAGTTGCACGACACTATGGAAGGTGGATTCTCGCATATGGGCGGAGTTGCTCTAGCTAAATATGTTAAAGCACATATGGGATCGGCATACTTTGAGAGATTGATGGCAGCGGCTGCAAGTGGATTGGCGACGGCAACAAATTGAGAAGACAGTAACAGACTTAGAAATGAAGGTGACACCGTGGAAGTGAAGAAAGAATTGGATGTGAGTATAATTCCCTACGAGCAATGTGCTGTAGGTACTACTTTCGATTTAGATCAAATCATCTATGATCTGGATAGTCAGATTGAGCTTCTCTCCAGTCAGGCTGATACACTGGATTATTTGGTCGCTGTTGCAAGCGGTGTTCTTTGCGGAATGCTTGATGTGCTCTGGGTTGGCGAATTCAATCTGGAGCGCGGCAGAGAAATCGCAAGTGATAAAGTTGAGTCCTTTGTAAAGAAAGCTGCCAAATTGACTGGCTGTGAGAGTGATGATCTTGGAGCGGCAGTAAAGCATTTAGAAAAGCTCTTCCCAATTCCGAGCGACGGTAATACGCCTGATTTTGGAGGGGGATTGCAGCATCATCTAAGAGACTTTGCTCACCATCCGACGATTGTGGGGCTGATGTTTTCACTATTGACACAGTTCACCTACAAGTCGTATGGAACGAATACTGCGGGTGCCTTTATCATCGTTGATGTCCCGGAAAAAAGTAGACCATTCATTGGCGAAGATGTAACGACCAAAATCCTGTATGGCACGCTGACGTGGTTTTTCCACCTCGTAAGTGACATGGCTGGATCGAGTAGTACCGCAGGCAAAACAGGCGGTACAGGCATCCCAGGACCGCTACTGGCACTTGCAAAGGAATTGTCTGTCTTGCCGTTCTTTAGGGATCTGCAAGTTGGTGAACATGGTATTTCCTTATTCTTGTCGAAGCTGTTCAACGGCACTCTGCTGGCCCAGCACGATGAAAATGGACAGATCATCAAGGATACCGTTTTGAAGATGGATCTTCGTGGGGAACTGGGGATTGCTGTGGAATTGGGAAGACAAGCGATCCCGGTGGTTGCCAATGAGTGCATTGTTCGCGGGTTCTACTTCATTCGCCGTCTGGCAATGGAATTGAAGGAGAATCACATTCGCAGCTTGGCAGATATCCGCAAAATTAATTGGAACAATGTCAAACCTGCTGGGAATCCCACGATTGCCAGGATGCTTACAGTTGCCACAGGCGTATTTACTACCGTGGATCTTGGAGACGCAATAATCAGTCAAAAATATTGGGTTTCCATTAACTATGTAGGTGTCGGTCGGTTTGCGGTTGCCATTGGCGAAGATGTTAGTTGGGGATTAAAGGCCCGGAAAGTAAAAGACATCAAAGCCATGTATGAAAACATCAGGAAGAATACTTTCAGGCGAGAAGATCAGCGAATCTACGAAAGGATCGAGAGTGGAATGAGTTCGGAAAAACTTGGGTTAACACTTGAGCAAACAGAGATCTTATATAATCTCGAATATCTTGTGACCCTGAACGATATTCAAACAACGAAGATCCCTTTGGGCGGAGAGAGTATTCGAAGCCTGAAGCATCAATGGTTGGACGAATGGCAGCAGAGTATGACTGCCGGCTTCTCCAGCTTTGTACAGATACCTGATGCAGTGTTACATTGGTACTCAGAGCAGGAGTTGCTGGCTAAAATCGAAGTCAATAATCCTACGGGAACTTGGTTCCGTTTGGCTTTGCTTGAGGCAATGCTCTTTGAACCATACTATCCGTTAACGATAGAAACGGACAAAAAAGGAAATGCAGTTCCTAGCAAGAAGTATTTGCCCATCCACAATCCTGTCTGCGGATTCAATAAAGGAAATGCAGACAAGCATCTTGATAGCATCTTCCCGGAGGCATATTACACCGCAGGGTATATCAAGCGACTGAGGAAGTGTCATGGAAAAGTAATTCGTGAACTGAATGAAGTTTTGAAGACAGCATTGACTTCCTTGGCAATTACAGCAGGAATTACCATAGCAGCAATTATTACTGCCGGAGCTTTTGCTCCTGCCATTGCGGTTGCACTTGTGGGATCGAATTTCGCTGGACTAAGTGGTGCCGCTTTAACAAGTGCATGCCTTGCCTATCTTGGCGGTGGAGCCATTGCAATTGGCGGCATGGGTATGGCAGGCGGCACAATTGCGATTGTCGGCGGCGGTGCCATCCTTGGCCTGGGTGTTGGTGCCGGTGTCGGTGGTGCAGTAGGTGCGGCTGGTGTCCTGGGTAAAAAGAATACCATTTTGCAGTCTGCAAAGCTGATGGTTTCTGTGAGAGAAATTTTCCTGAATGATGAACATGACCTGGCATATTCCAATACCGTTTATGAGCAATATGTTCAGAACATCATGGAAATTGAAAAGGGTTTGGTGGAACTTAGATTGCAGCTCGATGTTGCCAACGGAAAGGATAAAAAACTTCTGAAGGCAAAAATCAAAGAAGCAGAAGAATCTGTGGAAGCAATGAAGATTGCGAGAAAGAGTATGCTGAAATTCCAGAGTTCCTTTGAAACTGGATTGGCAGTTAAATAATCAAATTTTGCGATGCAGTAAACAAAGAAAAGCAGATTCTGAGATCTAAGCCATGCACCAGGCACTTGATGGCGATGGTTCGACAGAAAATGCAATAATAGTTAGAAAAAACCGCTGTTTTCAATCGAAAACAGCGGTTTTTGTGGTCCGAGTGGGGAGATTCGAACTCCCGGCGTCTTGAACCCAAATCAAGTGCCCTACCAACTGGGCCACACCCGGATATTTGATTGTCTGAAATGCCCCTCAGAAATATTTCCGTTCCAATTGTGGTCAAATAAGTGGTCATCGAACTATTGCAGGATCAGAAAATGAGTGGGGAAAAACGGAATTTGCTTAGTGTTTCAACGGGTATTCACATTGACATTATACCACATGCCAGATGGTTTGTGCAACTCCCAAACCAGGCGCCCTACCAACTGGGCCACACCCGGATATGAAGTTAAAGAAAATTGCTCGTTGTGGTCAAATATGTGGTCAAGGGAATTCTACCACAGTTTTGAGGAACTTTCAACGGAAGTAATCAGGGGGATTTGCGAAGCAAAAGGGGAGTATCCAACATTTGGAGCAATCGAACCAATTTGGTGCTCCAGCTCCCAAACCAGGCGCCCTACCAACTGGGCCACACCCGGAAATATCGAAGTGTATTATACACGAAGTGGTGTAAAAAAGCAATCAGAAAATGAGAGGAATAGGAAACAATCATACGACCGTCTGACTTTAGTGGAAAATTCGTTAAAACCATGGGAGTGCGAGAAACAGGAAGATCCAAGGCAGGCGTTCTTGACATCCCGGAACAGGGTGCATATAATTATTCTATGGGGCACCTCTAAAAACTCCCCTTTTGCGATTTGACCGGATCTTTTGCCCCAACTTCGCGTTATGAAAATCCCGCAATACACAAAGTATTCCGGAATTTCCATAACTTGATTTGGCGCAAAATCTCTCGTCCAAATCATCAAAAAGTAGTTTTTAGATGTGTGGTGCGTTTTACGAAAGAGATAAAGTATGAAAAGTAACGATCACAGAAAATACTATGCCGCGTATGATGAGCGGTATAAAACAGCCCACGCCAGGGGTGTCAGCTGGATGAGTAATGTCAGTACCCCCATCGTTATGGACGTGATCGAACGGTACAGGATCGGCCACGGTCACAAATTGCTGGAAATAGGCTGCGGAGAGGGCAGAGATGCCGGGACGGTATTGGAAAGCGGCTATGATTTGTCCGCTACGGATGTTTCCGGTGAAGCCATCGCTTACTGCAGGCAGAGGTGGCCCCAATATGCGGAGCATTTCAGTGTTTTGGACTGCCTGTCGGACCGGCTGGATGCGAAGTTCGATTTTATTTTCGCCGTTGCGGTGATCCATATGCTGGTGCCCGACGGGGACCGGGACGGATTCTATCAGTTTGTGCATCATCATCTGAACGGGAACGGAATTGCGCTGATCTGCACCATGGGCGACGGTGAATGCGAAACCCAAAGTGACATTACCCAGGCGTTTGCGCCCCGGGAGCGGGATCACGAGTCCGGCAAAATGCTGGTGGCCGGAACATCCTGCAGAACGGTGTCCTTCCGCACCTTTGAGAGGGAACTGGCTCGCAATCATTTCTCGGTGATTGAGAAGGGTATTACGGGTTCTCTGCCCGATTTCGACAGCCTGATGTATGCAGTGGTGAAAGCAGCTGACGATTGAACAATGCAATACATTGACTTTGCAGGAGAATATTGACAATTTCTTTTGTGATTGGTTGCCTTTTCTTTCCAGCCGTGATACAATAACAGAAATATGCGAAAAGGAGGTGCTTGCTGTGGAATTCAATGATATTTATGACAAAAACCGCAATTTAACGGGCCGGGTCCACAAGCGGGGCACCCCCTGGCGATTCGGAGAATACGGCCTTGTGGTCTGTGTATGGGTCTATGACGGCCGGGGCCGGATCCTGCTGACCCGCCGGGCCAAGGGCAAGAGCTATGCCGGTACCTGGGAAAATTCCGGCGGTGCTGCCCAGGCCGGGGAAAACAGCCGCCAGGCCATCGTCCGGTAGCTTTACGAGGAGACCGGCATCCGGGCAGAGGAATCGGAATTCGAACTGCTGACTTCCGTCCGGGAGCGGAGTATTTTTTACGACCACTACTGCCTGCACTGCCAGGTACCCCTGCACCAGATCCGGCTGCAGCCCGGGGAAACCGACGGGGTCCGGTGGGCGACCTTTGACGAGATCCATGAGATGATCCGAAACAAAGAGATTTGCGGCATCATCGCGTCCCAGTTCCTCCACGAGGAACCGGAGCTGCGCAAAAGACAAACTGCACAATAAACCCGCCTGTTTTTTGGACATCCATACAGGCGGGTTTTTCTTGAAATTTTTGGCATTTCGGGGTATTATGAAAAAAAGCGTTTTTCACAGCATCCGGCAAAAACGCTCTTGCCGGGGTTTGTGGACGCTTTCGTTTTTTTAATTCATTTGTGGAGGATACTACTATGATTGAGATCACCAGCCTGCCTGTAAAGCGCGGAAATGTTCCCCTGCGTGTTGCCCGTGGTCACTTTGCCACCAACCACAGCCACATTAATTACTATATTGATATTACTTATCCCAAGACCCGTCTCAGCGAAGCCCAGGCTGCCGCAAGAGATCTGGTGGCTACCTTCAAAAACGATACCCCTGTGGATACCATTCTGTGCCTGGACGGCACTTCCGTCATTGGCACCTGCCTGGCCCAGGAGCTGACCAAGAGCGGTTTCCGCAGCGTCAATGCCCACAACACCATCTATGTGGTGGAGCCCGAATACAACTCCAACTCCCAGATGATCTTCCGGGACAACATCCAGCCTATGATCCGCAACAAGCATGTGCTGATCCTTATGGCTTCCTGCACCACCGGCTATACCGCCAACAAGGGCATCGAGGCTGTGGGTTATTACGGCGGCGAGGCTGTGGGCATTGCGGCCATCTACCGTGCCGTGGATGAGATCAACGGCCATCCTGTCCGTTCCATTTACTCCGTCAAGGACATTCCCGACTACGCCAGCTACGACTACAAGGAGTGCCCCTACTGCAAGAAGGGCCGCCGCATCGATGCCCTGGTCAATTCCCACGGCTATTCCTGGCTGTAAGCATAACGAGATTACCGCCCATTCCCGAAAGGGAATGGGCGGTTTTGTTGAACTGAGGATCAGCTTTTGGAGCCGAAGGGCTTGCAGGTATTCCACTGGCCGTTGTAGTACAGGACCAGACTTCCGTCCACCCAGGCATAAGACTGACCGACGAACGGCTCATGGTTGGTCTGGTTATTTTCAGTGGGATACACCCAGAGCCCTTCGGTGCAGGTTTCGATTGTTCCTGAGATCTGACCGTCGGAGGGGGTGGGGGCAGGCTTGGAATAGGTGTAGTAGAGAATGCCGTCCACCATGATCTTGTAGCTGCCGCCGATCTCGTCGGTGCGGTAACAGATGTTCCAACAGTTCTGATAAAACAGGATCAGATCGCCGTCCACCCAGGCATAGGGCTGGTCAACGCAGGCCTCGAAATTGGAGGTGTCGTTTTCCTTGGGTGTGGAGGAAATGTCGCAGGAGGCGCGGGTGATGGTTCCCGCGGGCTGGACGGCATCTCCGTCAATGTCAGCTTTCTCAAAGTAGGTGAAGAACAGCTCTCCGTTTACCATGACACTGCAGGGACAGGTATTTACCACCAGGGAGGAATTGTCGGTGGGGATCACTGACGGCTCCGCGGTGGGTTTCTGTGTCACCGGGGCGCAGGCCGTCAAGCAGAGCAGCAGAAGTAAAGCGGTAAGCAGGCATAAAGTCTTTTTCATAACGGTACCTCCTTATCTGAGAATGTGTTCCGATACTAAGACAGATTTTCGCACTAAATGTTACAATTTTCTCACTTTAATTATACAATGGGGGGGATGGAAGTCAAGAAAAAGGTACTGCCGACGGAGGCGGGAAATTAGAGTTTGAAGTTGCGACATACCAACAACACTGTCATCCTGAGCAAGCGCAGCGCGCCGAAGGATCTTGCGGCCGAAGGCCGCATATTGCGCCTATGGCGCAAAGATTCTTCGACTCGCCTCCGGCTCGCTCAGAATGACATCGTTTTCTCTTGTCGTTCAAACTCCAATTTACCCTGCCCAGGGCGCAAAAAACCGGGGCAAAAAAAGCCCCGGAAAATGAAAAAAGACCATTGACAAACAACTGTCAATGGTGTAAAATGGAAGTCCATACTGTGGGAGTATGCCGTCTGCACATATCCCCTTTTAACAAGGTCATCTTACCACAGAATGGTGCCGCTGTCAAGTAGGAAATTGGTTAAAATTGACAACGGCGCCAGGCGTATCAAGTGAACAACACATTTCGTAAGAAAGGCTGTGATGATCCATATGGCAATGGTCAAGGACCAAATGTTTGGCAAGACCATGCGTAAGTCCTACGCAAAGTACAAAGAGATCCTGGAAATGCCCAATATGCTGAAGATCCAGAAGGACTCCTATGAGTGGTTCCTGGAGGAAGGCCTCCGTGAGGTCTTCAAGGATGTTGGCGTGATCACCGACTTCTCCGGCAAGCTGGAGCTGTCTTTCCTGGATTACTCCATGAACGAGCCTCCCAAGTACACTATTGAGGAGTGCAAGGAGCGGGACGCTACCTATGCCCGTCCCATCAAGGTCCGTGTGCGTCTGCGCAACACCGAGACCGACGAGATCAAGGAGCAGGAAATCTTCATGGGTGATTTCCCCATCATGACCAATGGTGGCACCTTCGTGATCAACGGCGCCGAGCGCGCCATCATCTCCCAGATCGTCCGCAGCCCCGGCATGTACTACGGTCATGAGGTGGACAAGGCCGACCAGCACACCTACACCGCCACCGTTATTCCCTACCGTGGCGCCTGGCTGGAGTATGAGACCGACAACAACAACGTGTTCTGGGTCC
Source organism: Oscillospiraceae bacterium (assembly GCA_017624645.1). Classification (GTDB taxonomy): domain Bacteria; phylum Bacillota; class Clostridia; order Oscillospirales; family Oscillospiraceae; genus Faecousia. The sequence continues at coordinate 292 of JAGAMQ010000041.1, read as the reverse complement.
GCATCGACAAGAACCGCAAGCTGCCCATCACCTGCCTGATCCGCGCACTGGGTGTCACCACCGATGACGAGATCAAGGCTATGTTCGGCGCTGACGAGCGGATCCTGGCTACCCTGGAGAAGGATACCTGCAAGACCCGGGAAGAGGGATTGCTTGAGATCTATCGCCGCCTGCGTCCCGGTGAACCTCCCACGGTTGAGACTGCGATCTCCCACCTGGAAGGCCTGCTGTTTGACGCTCACCGCTACGATGTCAGCGCTGTCGGCCGCTATAAGTTCAACAAGAAGATGGA
>JAGAMQ010000040.1 GCA_017624645.1 Oscillospiraceae bacterium | reverse complement strand
TCTATTCGCAGCGATTACTCTGCCTTTACCATTTCCGCCGAGGGTGCCGAGGATTACCCAGAGCTGCCGGATGTGGAAAGCAGCCGCAGTGTACCTGTTCCTCAGAATAAGCTGAAAGAGCTGATCTCCGGAACGATTTTTGCCGTATCCGAGAATCAGGGAAGACCTGTCCATACCGGCGTGAAGTTCGAGGTGAACGATTCCTCTATTTCTGCCATTGCCGTGGATGGCTTCCGTCTTGCCCGTCGGACCTACCATCCGGAGGAGGCCACCGGCAGAAATCTGAACTTTGTAGTTCCTGCCCAAAGCCTGAAGGAAGTGGAAAAGATCCTGGACGATACCGACGAGGAAGCCGCTTTCATTTTGGGCGACAAGCACATTCTTTTCCGTATCGGTGATGCCACTGTGATCTGTCGTCTTCTGGAGGGAGAATTCCTGGATTGGCGCCGTGTGGTGCCCATCGGAAGCCCCATTCAGCTGGTGGCAAATGTGGCAGAGCTTACCGGTGCCATTGAGCGTGTGGGTCTGATCGTTTCGGAAAAGTACAAGAGCCCTGTGCGCTGTACCTTCTCCGATCAGATCCTCCATTTGAAGACCAACACCACCATCGGCGTTGCCGAGGACCGGTGCAGCTTTGCCGGTGACGGCAAGGAGCTGGAGATCGGCTTCAATGTCCGGTATCTTGCCGATGCCCTCCGGGCAGTACCCAGTGAGGAAGTGGTGCTGGAGCTGACAAACGGTCTAAGCCCCATCGTGATGACCCCGGCGGACGACAAGCAGGACTATGCCTACATGGTGCTGCCGGTGCGGATCGCATCCACCTAAAGAGGTAGCTATGAAAGTAACAGTAAAGAAGAAGGAAAATACTGTGCCCGTGGTCATCGGTACAGAATTTATCAAGCTGGAAGCAGCCATGAAGTTTGCCAATGCCACGGAGTCTGGGGGTATGGCAAAGGCTGCCATTCAGGAGGGAGAAGTTACGGTGAACGGGGAGGTCTGCACCATGCGTGGTAAGAAGCTGTACCCCGGAGACCGGTTCACCTACGAAAATATCACCTATTTGGTGTGCATCCATGAAGCTGAATGAACTGACTTTGGAAAATTTCCGGAATTACCGGGAAATTTCCCTGAATTTCAGCCAAGGGGTCAATCTGATTGTGGGTGACAACGCCCATGGAAAGACCAATTTGCTGGAAGCCATCGCATATCTCGGCAGCGGAAAAAGCTTCCGCGCCCAAAAAACCGGAGAAATGATCCACTTCGGCAAGGAATTTGCCAGTATAGAGGGAGCTTTGTTCTCTCAGGAACGGGAGCAGACCCTCAGGTGGGTGCTGTTCCCGGGAGGAAGACCCCGGCAGCTGTACCGCAACGGTGCCAAAAAGAAAACCGCCGGGGAAATTTCCGGTGTGCTGCAAACGGTGCTTTTCTGCCCCGAGGATCTGATGGTGCTGAAAACCGGCGCATCTGCCCGGCGCAGATTGGGAGATAATGCGTTATGTCAACTTCGTCCCAATTACGAGGCAGCCTTAGCGGAGTACGGAAGAATTTTAGAGCAGAAATCCCGGATCCTGAAAGACCGATACGAAAATCCGGCACTTTTGGAGATCCTGCCGGAGTACAACACCCGGCTGTGCCAAGTAGGTGCGCTGCTCATTTCCTACCGGGCAAGGTTTTATAAAGCCTTAGGAAAGGCTGCAGCGGGGTTTCATGGGGCTTTTTCCGGGGGAGCGGAGGAATTCCGGCTGGAATATAAGACCGTATCTACGGTAAAGGATCCCTTTGCCCCGGTGAAGGAACTGACAGAGGATCTCCATCAGCATCTTATGTCCCATGAGCGGGCAGAGCTGGAAAGCGCTCAATGTCTCACGGGACCCCATAAGGATGATTTTGATGTGACTCTTTCGGGAATCTCCCTGAAAGCCTACGGCTCACAGGGTCAGACCCGTACCGCCGCCATCAGCTTAAAGCTTGCCCAAAGGGAACTGATGGCAGCCCAGTCCGGGGAAATGCCCTTGCTTCTTTTGGACGATGTACTGTCGGAGCTGGACCCCGGACGGCAGGATTTCGTGCTGAACCAGATCGATAAGGGTCAGGTATTCATCACCTGCTGTGAAAGCGGAAGATTTACAAAATTAGGAAAAACTATTCAAATCAAAAGCGGAACGATTATTTAGCTGTCATTGCGAGGGATCGAAGATCCCGTGGCGCCCAAGCGAAGCGCGGAAGTGCCCTTGGGGTGCAATCTCCCTCTTAAGGAGTGAAAGCCTCCGTCAATGACAGACCGAACCAAGGGAAAACGAGCATAGGAGGACGCATATGTCTGACGAAACAAAAGTAACACAGGAATATGGTGCGGAACAGATCCAGGTACTGGAGGGTCTGGAAGCAGTGAGAAAGCGGCCGGGTATGTACATCGGTTCTACCTCTTCCTCCGGTCTGCACCATCTGGTATATGAGATCGTGGATAACTCCATTGACGAAGCACTGGCCGGCTACTGTAAGCACATTACCGTGACCATCCATGAGGGCAATTCCATCACCGTCACCGATGATGGACGTGGTATCCCCGTGGACATCCAGGCACAGACCGGCAAGCCTGCTCTGGAGGTTGTATTTACCGTTCTGCATGCCGGCGGTAAGTTCGGCGGCGGCGGATATAAGGTTTCCGGCGGCCTCCACGGTGTGGGCGCTTCCGTTGTCAATGCCTTGAGCAAGTGGCTGACGGTCCGGGTTTACAAAAACGGCAAGATCCACGAAATGAAGTTTGCCCGTGGTCATATCACTCAGGACATGCGCATTGTAGGTGACACCGATAAGAACGGTACCGAGGTTACTTTCCAGCCTGACCCGGAGATGTTCGACGATGTGGTTTACAGCTACGATATCCTCCATGATCGTATGCGTGAGGAAGCGTTCCTCAATGCAGGACTGTCCATTACCATCACCGATGAACGGGAAGAGGGTAAGTCTGATACCATGTGCTATGAGGGCGGTATCCGGGAATTCGCCACATGGACCAACCGGCACAAGACTCCTTTGCATGATGATGTGATCTACATGTCCGGCTCCAAGGGGGATGCCTCTGCGGAGATCGCCATTCAGTATAACGACGGCTATAACGAGTCCATGCAGTCCTTTGCCAACGATGTCCGTACCCCCGAGGGCGGTATGCATGAGACCGGCTTCAAGACCGCGCTGACCCGTGTGCTCAACGCCTACGGACAGAAAAACGGCATTATCAAGGGTGAGGACAAGGTTTCCGGCGAGGACTGCCGTGAGGGTATCACCGCAATTATATCCGTGAAGCTTACGGATGCCCAGTTTGAAGGTCAGACCAAGGCAAAGCTGGGCAACGCCTATATTTCCACCATGGTGCAGCAGATCGTGGGCGATCAGCTGACTACCTATTTTGAGGAGCATCCTTCCACTGCCAAGATCATTCTTGAGAAGGCAATGATGGCAAACCGGGCAAGAGAAGCTGCCCGGAAAGCAAGGGAAAATGCCCGGCGTAAAACCGGACTGGAATCCGGCGGCATGCCTGACAAGCTTCAGGACTGCAATGAGAAAGACCCCTCCCTGTGCGAGCTTTACATCGTCGAGGGTGACTCCGCTGCCGGCTCTGCCATTCAGGGTAGAGATTCCCGGTTCCAGGCAATTTTGGCCATGTGGGGTAAGATGCTCAACGTGGAAAAGGCTCGCATGGACAAGGTATACGGCAACGATAAGCTCTCTCCCCTGATCGTGGCCTTGGGCGGCGGTATCGGTGAGGACTTCGATATCGAAAAGCTGCGCTACCACAAAGTCATCATCATGTCCGATGCGGACGTGGACGGCGCCCATATCCGTACTCTGCTTCTGACCTTCTTCTTCCGGTATATGCGTCCCATGATCGAGCATGGCTTTGTTTACTCTGCTGTGCCTCCCCTTTACAAGCTGACCCGGGGCAAGACTGTCCGGGTGGCATACTCCGATGAGGAAAGAGATCAGGTTTCTTCCGAGCTACGGGGCGAGAGCAACGCAAGAATCGAGATCAACCGGTTCAAGGGTCTTGGCGAAATGAACAAGGATGAACTGTGGGAGACCACTATGGATCCGGAAAGAAGAACCCTGCGCCGGATCACATTGGACGATGCCCGCCGTGCCGACGAGATCTTCTCTGTGCTCATGGGTGAGCAGGTAGAACCCCGTAAGGAATGGATCGAACGCAACGCCAAATACGCCATTAACATTGATATCTGACCGCAGAAGCCTTGCCCCCCGCGCTTGCGAGGGGGGTGCCCCGTAAGGGGCGGGGGGAGTATGTCGGGGAATTAGAACTCCCCCAGTTATATTGCCTAATATCGGCAATATAACAGCCCCTCATAAATGCGGGGGCCAAGACAGGTAATTCCGTTTATTGAAAAAAGTAAAAATTATGAAACATAACAAAGAAAACGAATCCCTTGCAAGAACATTACGGAAGAATATGACCCCATGGGAAAGAAAGCTTTGGTACTGTTTTCTAAAGGACTACCCCATCCGCTTTCAAAGACAAAAATGCATCGATAATTATATTGTAGATTTTTATTGCTTTCGGGCGAAGCTTGTAATTGAACTGGATGGAAGCGGTCATTACACACCGATTTCTCAGGAAAGGGACAAGCAACGAACACAATGCATTGAAAAAGACGGATTGACTGTGCTGCGGTTTTGTAATTTAGATATTGATAAAAACTTCTACGGCGATTGCAGTGTAATTGATAATGAAGTAAATAAGAGAGTGATTACTCCCCCCGACACGCCTTGAGGCGTGCCACCCCCCTCGCAAGCGCGGGGGGCAAGATAGCGTTCTAACATTCCAAATTTGGAGGTGTCATTTTGGCAAAGCATAACAGAAACTATAAACCGGAAGATATTCTCTTCCCGGATCAGACCATCACCACATCCAATCTGGTGGATGAGATGGAAAAATCCTATATTGAGTACGCTATGAGCGTCATCGTGGGCCGTGCCCTTCCGGATGTCCGGGACGGCCTGAAGCCGGTTCACCGCCGCATCCTGTACACCATGTACGAGAGCGGTCTGACCTCTGACAAGCCTTTCAAAAAGTCCGCCACCTGTGTCGGTGACGTTTTGGGTAAGTACCACCCCCATGGCGATGCCTCTGTGTACGATGCCATGGTCCGTCTTGCCCAGGATTTCTCCATGCGCTACATGTTGGTGGATGGTCACGGCAACTTCGGCTCAGTAGATGGCGACCCCGCCGCTGCCTACCGTTATACCGAGGCGCGTCTTTCCAAGCTGTCCAATCAGATGCTCCGGGATATCGATAAGGATACCGTCAACTGGGATCCCAACTTCGACGAATCCCGGAAAGAGCCCCGGGTGCTGCCCAGCCGGTTCCCTAATCTGCTGGTCAACGGCTCCAACGGTATCGCCGTTGGTATGGCCACCAATATTCCCCCCCATAACCTTACCGAAGTGATCAACGCCTGTGTGGCGGTGCTGGATGATCCGGAGGTCTCTATGGTGGACCTTATGGAGCATATCTCCGGTCCCGACTTCCCCACCGGCGGTATCATCATGGGCCGCAGCGGCATCCGTGCCGCCTATGCCACCGGCCGGGGCAAGGTGGTGGTCCGCGCCCGTACGGAGTTTGAAACCTTTAATAACGACCGTACCCGGATCATTGTCACCGAGCTTCCCTATCAGGTGAACAAGCGGCAGCTGATCCGCAACATTGCCGACCAGGTGAAGGACAAGCGCATCGAGGGCATTTCCGACCTCCGGGACGAAACGGACCGTAACGGTATGCGCATGGTCATTGAGCTGAAAAAGGATGCCAACCCCCAAGTGGTGCTCAATACCCTGTTTAAGCAGACATCCCTGCAGTCAACCTTCGGCATCATCATGCTGGCACTGGTGGACAATCAGAAGCAGCCTAAGATTCTTTCCCTGCGGCAGATCATCGACGAATATCTGAAGCACCAGGAAGAGGTTCTGACCCGGCGCACCCAGTACGACCTGCGCAAGGCAAAAGAGCGTGCCCATCTGCTGGAGGGTCTGCTGATTGCCCAGGACAACATTGACGAGGTT